>JACDAW010000343.1 GCA_013695245.1 Pyrinomonadaceae bacterium
TAGCTTAATAATGTAAGCGCGCATTTCGCGGCGATCAACGACGGCGTCAATCATGCCGTGTTCGAGAAGAAATTCAGAGGTTTGAAAATTTTCGGGTAGTTTCTGGCGGATCGTCTGCTCGATCACGCGCGGGCCAGCAAAGCCGATGAGGGCGCGCGGTTCGGCGATGATCACATCACCGAGCATAGCGAAACTTGCCGTGACGCCGCCCGTCGTCGGGTCAGTCAGGACGGAGATGAATGGAAGTCGTGCATCGTCGAGTTGGGCGAGCGCGGCGGAAACTTTCGCCATCTGCATCAAGCTAAGCGTTCCTTCCTGCATCCGCGCGCCGCCTGACGCGGCGAAAGTGATTACCGCGCCGCGTTCGTCAATCGCCCGCTCAATGAGGCGTGTGACTTTCTCCCCAACGGCCGATCCCATCGAGCCGCCTAAGAAATTGAAATCCATCACGCCCGCAAACACTTTATGCCCGCCAACTTTTCCGCGCGCGTTGAGAATCGCTTCCGGCAGCCCGGAGCTTTTCTTGGCGCGCTCAAGCCTTTCTGGATAAGGCTTCGTGTCAACAAAGTCGAGCGGGTCGAGCGACGTTACTTCGGCGTCGAGTTCTTCATGCTGGTTGTCGTCAAAGAGCCATTCGATGCGCGAGCGCGCGTCAAGTCGGAAATGAAAGTTACAATGCGTGCATACTTGAAGCGATTCTTCGAGTTCGCGTTTGTAAAGCGCAGCGTCACACTTCGTGCATTTAACGAAGATACCTTCGGTTTTAACGCGCCGTTCATTGGCTGGAACGGATTCGATCCGATTCGACTTCTTGCGAAACCATGACATGTTTTTTTGCCGCGCGCTTCGGAGTCTTTATGAACTTAGAAAATTGAACTGCGAAAAAGCAGAAGCGACGAAAGCAGTAACGCCCTCATCGCTTCTACCCGATTAAAATTAAACAACTGTTTCCTGCGGCTGCCCCAACTCTTCCGGCTCGCTTGAATGCTGCGCTCCCGCGCCCCGCTCGACAGCTTCTTGAAGCAGCGCGACGATTTTTTCTTCGGCTTCTTCCCAAGTGCCATAGAGTGTGCATCCGGCGGCATTACGATGTCCACCGCCGCCGAATTTCTCGGCCACGCGCGCCACATTCACATCGCCCTTCGAGCGCAAACTCGTGCGATAGATTCCCGGCTCGTGCTCCTTGAGAAAGGCGACCGCTTCGATCTTGCCGACGCTCATCGGATAATTAACGATTCCGTCTTCGTCGGCGTTTCCGCCGCGCGCCGTCATCGCTAAACTTTGGCGCAACGTGGCAATGCGTCCTGAAGCGTCTTGCCGCGCCGTTGATAGCACTTCGCTTAAAAGTGACAGCTTGTTCCAAGAGTAGCTGTTGAAAACGGCTTCGGCGATCTTGGCGGGGCGCACGCCCGCGCGCACAAGCTCTGAAGCGATCTTAAAGGTGCGCTCCGTCGTGTTTGAGTAGTGAAACGATCCGGTGTCCGTGAGCAAAGCCGTATAGACGCATTCAGCGATCTCGCGCGTGACGCGAACCCCCACCGCTTTGCACAGATTGTAGATCATCTCGCCGACGGCCGAAGCGGTCGAATCGATCCAGTTAACGGTGCCGAAGAGCGCGGTCGTCGAATGGTGATCTATGTTAACAACAAATTGTTCTTCAAGGTTTTCAAGTCCGGGACGAGTGATGTCTGAACATTCGATGACAAACACCGCGTCGTATTCCCGATCAACCTTTTGAGTTGTGCGCACTTCGCAAGCGCCCGGCAGCTTGTGGTACGCCTGCGGCGCCGGGTCGCGCATAATTACTTCGACTGATTTACCGAGTTGACGCAGCAGCCAATAGAGTCCGAGCGAAGAGCCGAGGCTGTCTCCGTCGGGGCGCATGTGAGAAGTGATCGCAAAAAAGCGTTTGTGTTCGATTAATTCGACAACTTGACTGAGCATTACTTCAATTTACCGCTCAAAGAGCTGGCGGCGCATCTCCTTCTTCGCTTGCTTCCTTAGTTTCTTCCGCCGACTCGCGCCTATTTTCTTCACCCAACTCGTTGAGCAATTTGTCAACGCGCGCCGCGCGCTCTTCCACCGTGTCGCGCACGAAATGAATGAGCGGAGCATGGCGCAAACTAAGCGCCGCACTCAATTGCCTGCGCACATACGGGGCGGCATTGCGAAGCGCCACCAGAGCTTGTCCGATTTCTTCTTCGCTGCCCTCGACCATGACGTAAACGCTTGCATCGCGTAAGTCGTCCGCCATTCGCACGTCCGTCACCATCACACCAAGCACGCGCGGATCGTCGAGTTCATACCCGACGATCTGAATAATCTCTTCGCGCACAGCTTCGGCAACTTTTTCCGGGCGACGCAAGGTAACTAAAGGAGGAAGGCGAAAGGATGAAGGCGGAAGTGCGGACACGCCTTCGGCGTGAATTCAATAAATCTGATTTTTAGAGCAAAGCTTCCGAGCTTTGTCCACACTTCATCCTTCCGCCTTCCGCCTTCCTCCTTTGCTTTAAAGTTCTGTCGCGGCGACCTTCTCAATAATGTACGCCTCGATCTGGTCGTTCTCTTTAATGTCGTTGAAGTTCGTAAGTCCGATGCCACACTCAAAGCCTTCGCGCACTTCGGAGACATCATCTTTAACGCGCCGCAGAGAGGAAACCGAGCCAGTCCAGATAACAACGCCGTCGCGGATGAGGCGCGCGAGCGCAGTGCGGCGGATGATGCCATCCAGCACACGACACCCAGCGACCGTACCGGCCTTCGGCACGCGAAACACTTGCTGTATGAGGGCGTGACCGAGCACGCGCTCGCTCTCCACCGCATCGAGCATCCCGACCATCGCCGCGCGAATCTCTTCTTCGACTTTGTAAATAATCGAGTGGAGACGAATATCAACCACCTCTTGCTTGGCGAGTTCGGCAGCGCGCACTTCAGGACGCACGTTGAAGCCAATGACCACGACGGCCGAACTCGAAGCCCCAGCTTGTGTCGCTGAAGCCAAGAGCACGTCTGACTCGGTGATCGCGCCGACGCCGGAGCGGATAACTTTTACTTTCACCACGTCGGTCGTCAACTTCTGCAGAGTGCTCTTCAACACTTCGACCGAACCTTGCACGTCCGCTTTCAGCACGACGAGCAATTCCTTTACCTCGCGCTCGCCCAAAGCTTCGATGCCGCGCTTCGTGGTTTGAAGCAGTGTGTTCTGGCGCGTGATCATCTGGCGGTGTTGCGAAATTGATTGTGCGCGCGTTACATCCGAAACCACTTGGAAGGTTTCGCCCGCTTGCGGCACGCCCTGCAAGCCCAACACTTCCACGGGCGTTGCGGGGCCGGCTTCCATCACCGGCTCGCCCCGGTAATTAAACATCGCGCGCACTTTGCCGAAGACTTGACCGGCGATGAATGGATCGCCGACGTGCAGCGTGCCTTGCTGCACAAGCGCCGTAGCGACCGAGCCGCGACCGCGATCTAGTTTCGCTTCTAGCACCACACCGCTCGCCAATCGGGTCGGGCTGGCTTTAAGATTGAGAATGTCAGCCGTCAGCAGAATCGTTTCAAGCAGCGCGTCTAAATTCTCGCGGCGCTTCGCGGAAACCAAAACCATCTCAGTCTCGCCGCCCCACTCGACGGCCTGCAAACCTTGCCCGGCGAGTTCTTGCCTGACGCGGTCAGGATTTGCTTCGGGACGGTCGATCTTATTGATCGCCACGACAATCGGCACATTTGCCGCCCGCGCGTGTTCAATCGCTTCAATCGTCTGCGGCATCACGCCGTCGTCAGCCGCAACAACTAAGACGACCACATCCGTGGCCTTCGCGCCGCGCGCGCGCATTAAAGTGAATGCTTCATGTCCGGGCGTGTCGAGGAACACGACGCGGCGCAACTCGCCCGGATTGTCGGGGTTCGGCACGTTTGCGCTGTATGCGCCGATGTGCTGCGTGATGCCGCCCGCTTCGCCCGCCGCCACGTCCGTCGCGCGGATCGCATCGAGCAAGCTGGTCTTACCGTGATCGACGTGTCCCATCACTGTGACAACGGGCGCGCGCGGAACTTCCACGTCGTCCGCATCCGTTGCGATCAACTCTTCAAATTCTTCTTCGGCGATCATCTCCTCAAACGGCACGAATGAAACTTCGTAACCGAAGCGCTGACCGAGTTCAACCGCCACCTCATCGTTCAAAGGCTGATTGATCGTCGCAAACACGCCGCGTTGGAGCAAGAGCGTCACAACATCTTTCGGCTTAATGCCGAGTTTTTCCGCAAACTCCTTTACAGTTGAGCCTTCAACGATGCGCGCAGACTTTAACTCGCCCGTCGCCGTTGCGCTCTGACCCGCCATCTCTCCGCCGATGTTGAGCGAACTGGCAATGCGTTCTTCGAGCGACAGCGCGCGCGGCGGCGGTATAAAGTCGCGGTCGAAACGGCCGCCCCGGTTGTCTCTGCCGCGTCCGCCATTTCCTCCGCCTGCGCCACGTTTCGCATTACCTGCGCGCGAGCGCGGGCGGCGCGCATCGGCAGGCGGAATATATGTTGTCTGCGGCGTGGCGGTTTCGCCCGGCGTGCCGACCGCTTCGATTGAGGGGCGTGAGGGGCGACCCACGCTTCCGCCGCGTTCAAAACGTCCGCCTTCCTGTCGTTCGCGTCGCTCGCGTGGAGTGGGCGTGGGCGCGACGGGCGGCGCGATGACTGGCGCGGGCGCACGGTCGCCGTGACGAATGCCTGCATTAAGCGCTGCCGCCGTCGGGCGCAAAACTCTGACTTGGCGCGCCTGTGCCGCCGGTTCGGTGGCGGGCTGAGCGGACAGCGCGGGAGCAGACGATATGCCGTCTTCCAATATCATCTCGGAAGCAATGTCGCCCGAAACGTCTTCGTCAAGTTCCATCGCAGTTGTTGTCGCTAACTGCGCACCATCTTGTGCCTCATCGCTACCAATTCTGCTGTCATCTGCAAACTGTGCCTGCGTCGCATCCGTTACGGTAGAAG
>JACDAW010000350.1 GCA_013695245.1 Pyrinomonadaceae bacterium
GCCATAGCTTGTGCCTCCTATCTGAACCCCCTTGTGAACTTCCTTGATCTTAGACATTTCTCGAAATGTTCTTACCGACGGCTGCCGCGAAGAACGATGCCGAGCAGAAAACCGGCCGCTGCCGAAATCAGCAACGCTTGACCCGGATTCTGACGCGCATACTGCTTTGCATCTTCGGCCACTTGTTTCACGTCAACGTTCTGCAAATCTTTAATTTTATCTCCGGCCGTCGAAAGTTTGTCGGACATGTAGTCCTTGGCGGTGGTCGCGGCATCAGCGATCTTTTGCCCGTATTGTTGCGCTTGTGCGGCCATGCCTTGCCCTGCGGCTGCTCCGCCCTGCCCGCCGCTTGCGCCCGCCGGTGTCGCGGTGCTCGTTCGCGTCATGCCTGTTGTTCCGCCAGTAGATGTGTCGCGCGTCGTGCCGGCGTCAGTTGCGCCCGTGCCCGCGCCGCCCGTTCCGGGACGTGCGCCCGTGTTTGCGCCTGTTCTGTTCATCGGATCATCATTTTTATTTTGTGACATTGTGCTTACTCTCCTCAAATGTAAATTATCTAAATAGCGAAAAGGGATCGAAAGCGTATGGAAACGCTCACAAAAACCGCATCGCATAGTGGTGCAAAACCGTGCGGAGCAAACAACGTGCCCGACGACGCTTCAATAAAATAAACGCTATAAAGCTAGGACTTTGCGCTCGCCGTCCGCTCGATCTAACCACGAGGTTGATTGCTTTGTTGTGAAAAGATACGCTGCCCGACTTTTAAAAGCAAGATCAATACAGCCAAATTTCAAGCGGCGCGCGTCACGGGTTGCACTCTGCAGTTTGAATGTGGTAAGTAAGTGCTTACTTTTAATCACGAGAGAAAAACATACTGAATGAGAAAGCAAGAGGAAGTTATAAACGCAGAGCGGGCGATGGTAGGGACAAACGTCGCCGGGCGGATGGCAGGCGAAGATCGGCGCAATCAGATCGTGCACGTTGCGATGCGCCTTTTTTCTGAGCGCGGTTTTCGCGGCACGACGACAAAGGAAATAGCGCGCGCCGCTGGCGTCTCGGAAGCGATCATCTTTCGCCATTTTGCGACGAAAGAGGAATTGTACGCGGCGATTCTCGACACAAAATCTTGCGCGGGCAACATGTCGCAATTGAGCGAGATGTTTGCCGAAGCGGTTAAGCGGGGCGACGACCGCGCGGTTTTTGAATCCGTCGCCTTAACGATGTTACAGCATCACGAAGAGGACGAAGATTTTTTGCGCCTCCTGCTTTACTCGGCGCTCGAAGGTCATGAACTGTTTCAGATGTTTTGGCAGCGCAACGTGCGCGAGTTGGCCGACTTTCTGCGGTCTTACGTGCGCGAGCGGCAAAAAGCAGGTGCGCTACGCGAGATGGAGCCGCGCCTCGTCGGGCGGGCGTTTACCGGAATGATCCTTCATCAATCACTAATCAATAATTTGTTCGATAAATCTCGCACGCTGCTCGACATCACGAACGAGCGCGCGGCGCGTGAGTTTACGAAAATTTTGCTTTACGGCACAGTCTCTTCTTCTGCGCCGGAAGCGGAAGTTAAAAAGCGTAATGAAACGGCAACACGGAAACGATAAATTCCTGATAAATCTAACGGCGATGATTCAACGACCTAAGCTTAGCCAGTATCTTTTCATACTCGCTTGCCTTGCGCTTCTACTCTCGGCTGCGGCGTGCGGCGGATCGCGCGCGAAGGGAAAGAACGAGAACTCGAAGGCGAGTCCGACTCCGCCGCAGGCAGTTGACGTAGCAACCGCGCCCGCGATCTCGCGGCAGTTACCGCGCTTTATCGAAGCGACCGGCAGCCTTGCCGCCGACGAGCAAACCGACTTGGCACCGCAAGTCGCGGGACGAGTCATCGCCGTCGGCGTCGAACTCGGCAGCTACGTGCAGCGCGGTCAAGTCGTTGTGCGACTAGATAGCTCGGACGCGCAGTTGCGACTTCAACAGGCGCAGGCGCAAGTCGAACAGGCGCAAGCGGGCGTGCGACAAGCTGAAGCGCGCATCGGATTGCGCTCCGGGCAAGCCTTTGATCCGACGCGCGTCGCTGAGGTCGGCGCATCGCGCGCGGCGTTGGAACTCGCCGAGAAGCAATTGCGCCGTTACGAACGCCTCGTCGAGACGGGCGACGTTTCGCGCTCCGCTTATGATCAGCAGAAAGCGCAGCGCGATCAATTGCGTGAACAATATCAAGCGACCGTCCAAGCCGCGCGGCAGAATTACGCGGCCGTTCAGACGGCGCACGCCGGCGTTGATGCTTCACGCACGCAAGTCGAGCAGGCACGCAAAGCGATTAACGATGCGATTGTCGTTTCTCCGATGAGTGGTTATGTAGCTGATCGTCCGGCAGACATCGGCGAGTATGTTACGTCGTCGTCGAAAGTGGCGACCATCGTGCGCACGAATCCGATGCGCGTTCGCATCAACGTGCCGGAACAATCCATCGGACAGATCGTGCCCGGTCAAAGTGTCTCGGCAGCGACGAGCGCTTACCCCGACAGATCATTCGGCGGGCGCGTTGATCGCATTTCGCCGGGACTCGATCCGACTTCGCGCACACTCGTCGTTGAAGCTGTCATTGAAAACCCGGACGGCGCGCTCAAACCCGGACAATTTGCCACCGTGCGCATCTTGCAACCTACTTCGCAGCCCGCCGTGCTTGTGCCCCAACGCGCCGTGCTTGGCGCATCAACTTCGGGAACGGAATCGCGCCGCGTCTTCATCATTCGCAACGGTCGCGCCGAAGAGCGCGTCGTGCAAACAGGACAGACGGAAGGCGAATTGATTGAAATCAAAAACGGCGTTCAAGCTGATGAACTCGTAGCGACAAGCAACCTCGAACAACTGAGAGACGGCGCGCAGGTGCGCCAATGATGAGGGTTTTAGATTTGCGATTGCCGATTTTCGATTTGAAATTTCGCGCTCTTGAATTTCAAGTTTCAAACTTACAGTTAAATCAAAAATCGCAAATCTAAAATCAAAAATAATAAAAGATCATGCAGAAGTTAGCTGAAATTTGTATTCGTCGCCCCGTGTTTGCGACGATGTTGATTCTATCCTTAACGGTCGTCGGTCTTTTCTCGTTCTTCTCGCTCGGCGTTGACCTGTTCCCGAAGATCGATTTTCCGACGATCACCGTCACGGTCGTCAATCCCGGTTCGTCGCCGCAGGAAGTTGAAACCGAGATCACGGATAAGGTCGAATCGGCCGTTAACACCATTAGCGGCATTGACGAACTGCGCTCGACTTCAATCGAAGGCGTCTCACAAGTCTTTATCACATTCTTACTTGATAAGGATGCGGACGTGGCGGCGCAGGAAGTGCGCGATAAAGTTAACCTGATCATCCCTGACTTGCCTGAAACGTCTGAAGCGCCCGTGATTCAAAAGCTCGACACAGACGCTGCGCCTGTCCTTCGCATCGCCGTCTCTGCGCCGCGCTCTCTGCGCGACGTGACGGACATTGCTGATAAGCAGATCAAGAAGCGCATCGAGAGCATCAACGGCGTCGGGCAGGTGCAAATTGTCGGCGGCAGTCGCCGCGAGATTCAAGTCAAAGTTGACCCGGAGAAGATGCGCGCCTTCGGCGTCACGGTTGGCGAAGTGGCGAACGCTGTGCGGCAGCAAAACTTGGAAGTGCCGGGTGGTCGCATTGACGAAGGAGCGCGTGAACTCACCGTGCGCACGATGGGACGGATCACGAATCCGGCCGATTTCAACAACATCGCCGTCGCTACGCGCGGCGCTTACGTCGTTAAAATCTCTGACATCGGTTATGTCGAAGACTCAAGCGAAGAGTTGCGCACCTCTTCGCGCTTAAACAATGAGCCGGCCGTTTCGCTCGTCGTCTCGAAACAATCTGGACAGAACACGGTCGCCGTCGCTGACGCGGTGAAAGAGCGACTCGCGGAGATCGCGCCGACGTTGCCGCCGGGAGTGCGCGCTCAACTCGTCGGCGATCAATCGATCTTTATCAAAGCAGCCGTCGAATCAATCCAGACGCACTTGGTCGAAGGCAGTATCCTTGCGTCCATCGTCGTCTTTCTCTTTCTGTGGAACATTCGCTTAACGATCATCGCCGCCATCGCCATCCCGACATCAATCATCGCCACCTTCGGACTCATGGCCGCGATGGGTTACACACTCAATCAGATCACGATGCTCGCCTTAACGCTCATGGTCGGCGTTGTGATTGACGATGCGATTGTCGTTCTTGAGAACATCTATCGTTTTATCGAGGAGAAAGGAATGCCGCCATTTCAAGCGGCGATTCAAGGCACGCGCGAGATCGGATTGGCTGTCACGGCGACGACGCTTTCGTTGCTCGCCGTGTTCCTTCCTGTCGGCTTCATGGGCGGCATCGTCGGGCGCTTCATGTCCAGCTTCGGTTTAACTTCGTCGTTCGCCATCGGCGTTTCACTTCTCGTTTCGTTCATCCTGACGCCGATGCTTTGTGCGCGCTTCATCAAGCGACATAAAGACGGGGGCGACCGTGTTCCGGCGGCGAGCGTTGCGGGCGGCGATAGCGAAGCGATAACGGAAGCGAGAAGCGAAGCGGGCGAACCCGAAGACGAGAAGCGAGAAACAAACACCGCCGCAACAAACGCGCATCACGAGACAAGCTCGAAGCAGGCGCGCTTCTATCGCCCGATTGATCGCACCTACACGCGCTTGCTGACGTGGAGCATGGCGCATCGCTGGGCGATTGTCGGGCTTTGCGTGCTTGTGATCTTAAGCGTCGTGCCGCTCTTCCGTTTTATCGGCAAAAACTTTCTGCCCGTTGACGATCAATCACAATTCGAGATCACCTTGCGCGCGCCCGAAGGCTCGACGCTCGCCGCGACTTCAACCATCGTTGAGCGCATCGCTACCGATGTTCGCGCGAACCTTCCCGGCGTTACCGACGTTTTGACAACCATCGGCGGCGGGCAACAACAACTCTCCAACAGCGCGTCAATCTACGTCAAACTCACGCCGATTGAAGACCGCAAAGAATCGCAGACGGAGTTGATGGGACGGGCGCGCGAACTTCTGAAAAACTATCCGCAGAACTTGCGCGCGGGCGTGCAGCCGGTGGCGGCAATCTCCGGCGGCGGCTTTCGCAACGCCGACATTCAATACGTCATATCGGGCCCCGACTTGGATAAGCTGACGCAATATTCCGATCAACTCTTACAGAAGATGAAAACGATCCCCGACGTGGTTGACGCCGATTCTTCGCTTGTTGTCGGCAAACCTGAACTGCGCGTCATCATTGATCGCGCGCGCGCGGCCGACTTGGGCGTGAGAGTCGGCGACATCGCGCAAGCGTTGAACGTACTTGTCGCCGGGCAAGCTGTTTCGACGTTCAACGTCGGCACGGATCAATACGATGTGCGTGTGCGGGCGACGGGCGAAGCGCGCGGGAGCGTCGAAGGCTTGGAGCAGATGAGCGTGCCTTCGGCGAAAACGGGTTCGGTGCCGCTTAATAATCTTGTGCGCGTCGAAGAAGCTTCGGGGCCATCGGCGATTGATCGTC
>JACDAW010000389.1 GCA_013695245.1 Pyrinomonadaceae bacterium
GGTCGTTATGCCTGCACAAATCCAAACGTGCAACAAGTGCCGCACAGCATTGAGTATCGTCGCTGCTTCCGCGCGCCTGAAGGTCGGAAGCTTGTCATCAGTGATTACAGTCAGATCGAACTACGAATTCTCGCGGAATTCACCGGCGACGAAGGCTTCATTAACGCCTTCAACTCCGGCGCAGATTTACATCGCACCACGGCCGCGCAAGTCTTTGGTGTTGCGCTCGAAGATGTCACGTCGGAACAACGTTCGTTTGCGAAGCGTTTGAACTTCGGCGTTGTTTACGGTATTGGCGCGCAGCGTTTCTCGATGATGACGGGGTTGCCTTTGAACGATTCGGAAGAGATCATGCGCCGCTACTTTGCGACTTATCACAGACTCGATGCGTGGCTGCGCGACGCCGCGCGACGAGCCGTGCGCGAACGCACTGCGCGCACCGCATCAGGTCGCCTTGCGCGCTTCAACTTTGACCCGGAAGATCGCAAGTCAATGTCGCTTGCGCAACGCAACGGCAAAAATACGCCGATTCAGGGATCGAGTGCTGATATTTTGAAGCGCGCTCTGCGCCTCCTGCGCGATGAATTGAAGGGCACGAGCGCGCGCATCATCAACATTGTGCACGACGAAACAGTTGTTGAAGCGGATGCAAATGAAGCGGAAGAGATTTCGGAGCGCGTGAAGCGGGCGATGTGCGCGGCGGGCGCAGAGTACGTTAAGTGTGTGCCCGTCGAAGTCGAATCGCATGTGGCGGATGCGTGGGTGAAGTAGAGTGCTGAAATTCATCCGTTTGCTAATCTATGTTTGCGCGGAAGTTTTAAAATTCTTCAAATGTAATATCACGCAGCGACGCTCGCTTAAACGTCAGTGCGTGATATTTTCTTTCAGGGTCTATTTAAATTTACAGATTCAGCCGATCCGCGCTGTGAAGCCTATACTTACGGCCGAACGGTGACTTGTCTGACGCGATCAAGATTAAACTCTTGAATTGAGCCGTTGTCCATTTCGATGCGCAAAGTGCCGCGCGTTGACGTGCTCCGTACCGGAACATCTACCGGGTCGCGCGCGTCAACGCTTGCATACGGCAGATCAATCGCGCCGCCGAGCCGCACTCTGAAACGTTCTGCGTTGCCGTCGAATTTCAGACGCATGATCATGTTTTGGCGGCGCACAAGTCGTATTCTTCGTGTCGCACCCACTTCGCTGTTCCGGTGCGTGGCGATGATGGCAGCGCTCGTGACCGGATTGTTGCGCATGTCAAAAACATCAACCATGAACGAGCACGAGAAATCGTTTGACGTAACTTCGGGCGTAATCGTCAATGGCGCATATGTCCAATCGTCCTGTCTCATTAAGGGTTTGCCATTTATATTCAGCGATGATCGCGGGAAAATCCCCTCTAGCATGGTGCATTCTTTTAATTGAGGAGTGAGTAAATAATTCCTCTAGCAATAAGCGGATTCGCTGCGCTTTTTCTTTCAGATTATCTAAGACTGTATTCATACTTTGCCCTAAATGGAAGCACGCATAACTACCAATTGTGCCGTAAAAGCGCGGCATAATCCTGTGTAGGCGCGATTATAACGCGTAATACCTATGTGCTCAGTAACTAATCCGACGCCTCCATTGTTGCTTCAGTCCCGAAAGCCGGTAGCGTCTTAAACTCACTACGACGGATGAGATAGCGCCAGATGAGATAGACGAGCAGTCCGGCGAATACAAAAAGATAGCCGATGCCGGACGTGAGCGGCGCAAGATAGGCGAGATCAAGCACTACCAGCGTTGAAAGCGCGATGTAGATGAGTGGCACGAGCGGGTAACCGTAAGTGCGATAAGGTCGCGGGACATCGGGGCGTTTGCGGCGCAGGACGATGACTGCGCCGACCATCAAGGCGTAGAAGACGAGATCGGCCGAGATGATGTATTCGAGCAGTTGCGTATAGATGTTGCCGTAAGTTGTTGCTCCCGTCTGCGGGTTGACGGTGACGGTGCGGAGCAGCGTGAGAAGCGATGCCCAGATGCCTTGCGCGATGAGGGCGACGGCGGGGACGTGTCGGCGGTTGAGTTTGGCGAAGGCGGGGAAGAACATTCCGTCGCGCGCCATCGCATAGGTGACGCGCGCTCCGGCGAGGATCAGTCCGTTATTGCAGCCGAAGGTTGAGATCATGATCGCAACGGCCATCAGGATCGTGCCGGGCGCGCCTAAAATCTTCTGCATGGCGGCGGTCGCCACGCGGTTTCCCGGCGCGTTCTGAATTTCGGGAAGCGAGAGCGTAAGGACGTAAGCGAGATTGGCGAGAAGATAAAGCGCGACGACCGTGAGGCAGCCGATGAGCAGAGCGCGCGGCAGATTGCGTCCGGGATTTTCGACTTCGCCGCCCGTAAACGTCACGTTGTTCCACGCCGATTGCGCGAAGAGCGGCCCCGTCATCGCGCGGCCCAAGAGCATCACGAGCGCTAAAGTTCCCGTGATCGCA
>JACDAW010000393.1 GCA_013695245.1 Pyrinomonadaceae bacterium
CGCATAAACTCCGTAAAGTATTTGGCTCGCTTTTGTGTGATAGAATTCCTGCTGACGTGAGATTTGAAAGGCTTAGAGCGATGTCGAAAAACATTCAATTCGTGATTGATGCCGAAGGACATAAACAAGCTGTTATTCTTCCGATTGAAGAGTGGGAAGATTTGATGGAGGATTTGCACCTGAATCGCGTCGCGCGCGAGAGTAAAGATGAACCGCGCCGTCCCTTTGAAGAGGTTTTGAAGGAGATGCGCGAAGCTGGTGAGATTGATGTATGAGGTCAAAATCAGTTCACGCGCCGAACGTGAGCTAAGACGCCTTGATAGAAACGTGAAGAATCGCATTGTGAAAGCAATCCTCGCTTTGGCGCAAGAACCGCGCCCCGGCGGATGCCTCAAGGTGCGGAGCGAAGGAAACTTGTGGCGCATCCGCGTTGGCGATTGGCGCATCGCTATGAGATAGACGACTCTGCACGGGAAGCGACGATCATCAGGGTCGGGCATCGCAGCGAATTTTACGATTAACCTTCGCCAGAGCATCTTTAAACCCCACCAAAGCCTTTATTCTTTACAATATGCGAAAAGCCCGCGAGACTTGTTGCTCACGGGCTTATTTTTTTCAAACTCAACTTCGTGCTAAGGCGGCGAAGCGATGCGCGGTCTCGTGGCGGATGGCTGGTTGGTTCGCCCGTTGTGGTATTCGGGGCCGCAGTAGCGGCGCGGCTCTTGTCCGATGACAAAAGTTTTCGAGCGAATCACAGGACACGTCGAGGCGGCGATGAGTCCGGTCGTCGGGTCAATGTCGAGCGTGATCGTGCCTTGCAGACGCGAAGTGCCGTCGGGCTGACGCACGCCACGACCTTCGAGCGTGGGCGTCTGGCGGTTGCTGCGCGGCGTCGGTTGCTCAGAGGGCACGAGCGGTGGCGATTGTTCCAAGTCGGGTTCGGGCACTTGCGGATCAGGAACATACCCGTCGTTTATTCCGTCGTCCGGCACAGTTGAATCGTCATAGGGCGCATCGCTTGTTGCAACGGGCACGGTGCCGTTGACGAAGAGTTCAGTGCGACGGTAAGGATCGCCTGCGGGCGCAAGCCCTCCAGTGCGCGGATCGATCTCGGCTTGCTGAATCCCGGCGGGCATCGCCCAATCGGTCGCCCATTCCGGGTGTTGGCTGAGGGCAGCCGTCATAAAGTCAGACCAGATGGGAAGAGCGGCTTCCGCGCCCGTCATTCCTAGCTGTGAATTGTCATCAAAGCCGACCCACACCACGCAGACGAGATTCGGTGTATAACCCGCAAACCAACCGTCGCGCGAAGTTCCGGTTTTCCCCGCTACGTTCCACTTGAAGCCGCGCGCCCTGAGACGCGCCGCCGTTCCGCGATTAACGACATCCTTCATCATCGAAGTCATGATGTAAGCGACTTCAGGTCGCAAGACTTCGTTGCGCTGACCCGTCGGTGCGGCGATGGTTGCACCATTGCCCGTTGTTAAGCGATTGATCGCAACGGGCGTAGTGCGCGAGCCTCCATTTGCGAACGCGGTGTAAGCGGATGCGACTTGCAGCGGCGTAGCTTCACTCGTTCCGAGCGCCATCGCCGGAAAGACGCGCTGCGGGCGCGGCAGCCCTGCCTTCCCCGCCAGATTCATCACGCGTCCGATGGTGACTTCCATTGCGACATCAACCGTGACGACGTTTAAACTTTTCACGAGCGCATCGCGCAACGTGACGGGCGCGTTCGAGTATTGATCGCCGAAGTTGCCGGGCGAGTATTCTTGGTTGTCGTAAGTAAAAGTTTTCGGTTCGTCTTTGTAGATCGTCGCGGGCGTAATCACGCGCGGGATCGGATCATACGCGGTGTTAAGCGCCGTCGCATAAACGAACGGTTTGAACACGGAACCGGGTTGACGCATCGCGTCGGTCGCGCGATTGAGTTGACTCTTCTCGTAATCTCGCCCGCCGACCATCGCTACGATTTCACCCGTCTGCGCGTTCATCGCTACGAGCGATGCTTGCAAGCTGCCGGGCGCAACGCGCTTCGCGTAAATGCGGTCGAGCGCAGCAAGTTGTTTGGTGAGCGCCGCGTAGGCCGCGCGCTGCAAGTCCATGTCTATCGTGGTGTAGATGCGGAGGTGTTCGGCGGCCGACACATCGGCGAGGATGTCGCCGAGTTGATTCTGCGCGTAATCAATAAAGTAAGGCGCGTCCGAAACGTCAATGCGCGTTTGCTTCGGAACGACCTTGAGTTCGGTGGATTGCGCTTGCGTTGCTTCCAAGTCGGAGAGCGCGCGCGCGTCGCGCATCGAGGCCAGCACTTGGTTGCGGCGTTCGGTCGCCGTGTCGTAATTGCGATACGGATTATAACGATTCGGACTGCGAATGATTCCGGCGAGGAAAGCGGATTCCGGCAGCGTGAGTTGCGTCACGTCTTTGCCGAAGTAACTGTCCGCCGCTTCGCCGAAGCCGTTGATGGAGAATCCGGCGCGCTGGCCTAAATAAACTTCGTTACAGTAAAGCGCGAATATCTCTTCTTTAGAAAGCCGCGTTTCCAAAATCACTGACATGTAAGCTTCAGCGATCTTGCGCCTTAGCGTGCGTTCGGGCGAAAGCAGCAGATTTTTAACGAGTTGCTGCGTGATGCTCGAACCGCCTTGATTGGCAATCGGCGAAGCGGGATCGGCGTCGTAGCGACGGATCAGCGCGCGCAAGATACCGCGCACGTTAATGCCGTGATGCTCGAAGAAAGTGCGGTCTTCCGTCACCGTGATTGCTTTAACGAGGTGCGCGGGTAAATCCTGAAACCCGATCACTTTCCGCTTCGAGCGTTCCTTGCCCGTTACGGAACTGATCTGCTCCGGCTCAAGCAATATGCTTTTGAGCACAGTATTACTTCTTAAATCTTTGATCGAGGCGACGGATTTTCCGCCGCGCGCAAATCCAACGCGGACACTCGGAAACAAAACTTTTCCATCAACAACCGCGTTTCCGCTCGGTTCGATGTCGAGGCTTGCGCCGCTTACAGCATAGCGCCCGCGCGCATCATCAGCCTGCTGCGACTTTTCGACGTAGCCCGCGCGCTTCAGACGCGCGACAAGGTCATCAATGTCCGTGTTTTGACCGACGCGAAGGTCTTGCGGCGCGGCGTAGATTCCGGCGGAGTGCGTAAAGATTTCGCCGCGCAACAATTTGTCAATGCGCGTGGAGAAAACAACGTAATAATAGCCGAGCACGCTTACTGTCAGCGTGAGCAGAAAAACAAGCAGGACGATGACTGACGGGCGAAATATGCGCCGCATCCAACGACGAACGAAGCCTACCTCCGGCTCTTCATAGCGGACGACGCGCGACGAGCGAGCGGCAGACGTAGCGCGGCGATTACTAACGGGCGGGACTCTGTTTTCAGGCGGATGACGAACAGCCATGAATGGTTTATCTGAAGTTAATTCAAGCGGGGGAGCGAAAACTATGCTTTGGGCACAGAATTAAAAAGCGTTTAGCTCGCGCCGGGCTTTTCGCGCGAGCATTCCACATCAACAACTCTAAACCCTTCCGTCCCCGCTGTCTAGCATTGTTTGACACTTGCTTTCGGAAACGGCTAACTTGGTCAACGCTTGAAGCCCTCGCCATACTTGCTTGTGATACGGTTGCTCACAATATGAGTTTGACGCCGCCTGCCTTGAGATTTGCGCGAAGTTCGCGCGTCGCGCTGGGGCGCGCTTTGGTGGCGCTCGTCGTCCTGATCGCGCTTGGCACAATCGGCTTTCATTTGATCGAAGGATGGACGATTCTTGAAAGCCTGTACATGGCGGTGCTAACGATTACGACGGTCGGCTACGGCGAGGTTCGCCCGCTCTCCGTGCGAGGTCGCATTTTCGATATCTTCTTTATGCTCGTCGGCGTCAGCACCGCCGCTTACGCCCTGTCGAGCATGGTACAAACTTTCGTTCGCTCCGAGCTTGTCTCCACGCTCGGCGAACGCCGCCGTCAACGCGAAATGAACAAACTAAACGATCATTTCATTATCTGCGGCGCGGGGCGCGTTGGCTCTCGCATCATCCGCGAGATGCAGCGCGGCGATAACCTCTTCGTCGTGATCGAGAGCAACCCGCAGAAGGTCGCCGCGTTTGACGATGAAAAAGCGCCTGTGCCGATTCTGGTGCGCGATGCGACGCTCGAATCAACGCTGCAAGAGGCGGGAGTTGAACGCGCGCGCGGACTCGCCGCGTGTCTGCCGGACGATGCGGATAATCTTTATGTTGTGTTAACGGCGCGCGATCTGAATCCCAATCTGCACATCGTCGCCCGCGCCATCGAAGAACAGGCCGAGCCGAAATTGATTCGCGCCGGGGCGAACCGCGTCGTCGCGCCGACCATTATCGGCAGTCATCGCATGGCGCAGGCATTGATGAAACCTGCGGTCGCGGATTTCATTGATTCGATTGCGGCCGAGAATCTTGATCTGCGTTTTGAAGAAGTGGAACTTGCGCGCGCTTCCCCTTATGTCAATCAAACTTTGCGCTCGACGAACATTCGCTCAGAGTTAGACATCGTGATCGTGGCGATCCGCCGTCGCGGTGGCGAGATGATCTTTAATCCGGCGGGTGAGATGATGATGCTCGAAGGCGATCTGCTTGTCGCTATCGGGCGCGCCGAAGCCCTCGCCCGGTTGAGCGTGCTTTCAAAGGGAGCAAAGTGAAAATTTAGTGTCGCTCTCTTTCTGTTGATGATTAAAGCTTTGTTAAAGCCGGGCGATATTAAACGCATCGTGGTGCGCGGCGCAACGTGGATCGGCGACGCAGTGATGGCTGTGCCCGCGCTACGCGAACTTCGCCGCCTGTTACCTCACACGCACATCACGCTTGCTACTAACTCATGGGCGCAAGAGCTTTTTCCTGATGCTGATTTCATTGACGATTTGTTGATCTACGATCACAAACTGCGCGGCGCGCAATACATTTTGCAACAAGCGCGCGCGTGGCGCGAGAAGCGTTTCGACATGGCCGTGATTTTTCCGAACTCATTCGCCGCCGCATTTTTACCTTTCGCCGCGCGCGTCCCCGTTCGCATCGGCTACCGAACGGACGGACGCCGTTTGTTGCTGACACATTCATTCAAAGCACCAGCGTGGCGCGATGCGAGACACGAATCTTATTACTATCTCAACATCGTCGCCGAATTGGAACGC
Organism: Pyrinomonadaceae bacterium; assembly: GCA_013695245.1. Taxonomy (GTDB): domain Bacteria; phylum Acidobacteriota; class Blastocatellia; order Pyrinomonadales; family Pyrinomonadaceae; genus JACCYN01. The sequence goes on from JACDAW010000393.1 coordinate 5,180, forward strand.
GCTTTATTTGAAGGCAAGGAACTTGAAACACACCAACCCGTTTTCGATTTGCAAGTGGCGGAGGAAAAGCAGAAGGCGGCGCGCCTAATTTTACAACAATACGGTGCGCGCCTCGAGCGCCCGCTCATTGCGCTTTGTCCCGGCTCAACCAACAGTCGCGCAAAGCGTTGGCCGGTAGATCGTTATGCGTCGCTTGCCGATCAATTGATCGAGGACGCAGGAGTTGAGATCGTTCTGATCGGAGCGAAGGAAGAACTTGACGTTTCGCAGAACGTTGCTTCGCAAATGAGACGCCGACCGATTATGCTCACGGGGCGCACGAATCTCGCCGAATCAACCGGCGTCCTGAGCCTCATTGATCTACTTGTCACTAACGACACCGGCCCCGCGCACATCGCCGCCGCGCTGGGTCGCCCGGTGCTCGCCATCTTTGGCCCGACTAATCCCTTAACAACTTATCCATTCTCTTCTGCGGCCGAGATCATCCGTCATCCTCCCGCGTGCGCTCCGTGCATGTTGCGCGATTGCCCGATTGATCATCGCTGCATGACGGGCGTAACGTCGGCGGAGGTTTACGAGCGCGCCGCCGCGATGCTCGCCCGCACACGGCGAGCTACCGCCGTAGTCGCGGAGGAGGTGCGATGAAACGCCCGGCCGCTTTTATTGACCGCGACGGCACGATCTCGGAAGAGGTTGGATACATCAATCACCCCTCGCGCTTCCGCGTTTTTCCATACGCGGCTGAAGCCGTGCGAATTATTAACGACGCGGGCTGGCTCGCCATCCTCGTCACTAATCAGGCGGGCGTTGCGCGCGGTTATTTCACCGAAGACCTGATCACGGTTGTACATGATCGTTTGCGGAATGAGTTGGAGGCAAACGGCGCACACCTCGATGCGATATATTATTGCCCGCATCATCCTTCGGTCGGCGAAGCGCCTTTTCGCGCAACGTGCGATTGCCGGAAGCCGCAACCCGGTTTGATTCTGCGCGCGGCGCGCGATTTCGAGATCGACTTAACGCGCAGTTGGATGATCGGCGACCGCTACAGCGACACGGAACTTGCGCGCAACGCAAAACTCAAAGCGGCCTTTGTGTTGAGCGGCTACGGGCGCGGCGAATGGGAGTACGGGCGAGCGAGTTGGAAATATCAACCCGATATGGTGGCCGACGATCTGCTTGAGGCAACGCGAATGATCGTTGCGCGCGGGGAGATAAAAGCAGGATGAGCGAAAATTCCGCCGCTTCATCGTTGCGCTTGTGTGAGCTAGTCGAAGAATTCTCACGCCGACGCATCTGTGTCGTTGGCGATGCGGTTGCGGATCAATTTTTGTATGGCGAGATCAGTCGTGTGTCGCGTGAAGCGCCCGTGTTGATTCTGCGACACGAACGCACGGAGACGCTGCCGGGCGGAGCGGCTAATTGCGCGATGAACGCCCGCGCGCTCGGAGCGGAAGTAAAACTCATCGGCGTCATCGGCACGGATGAACCGGGGGGCGCGATGCGCGGCAAACTCCGCGCGGCCGGAGTTGATTGTCACGGACTGATCGAAGCCAAGCAGTTTCGCACGACAACGAAGATGCGCATTCTCGCCGGACAAGCTCATTCGCTACGCCAGCAAGTGATTCGCGTTGACTTCGGCGATGAAGAAACGCGCGACAGAAACTTTGCCGAACAAATCGGCGAACGTTTGCGTGAAGCGTTGGAAGCGGCCGACGCCGTCATAATTTCCGATTATAATTACGGCGTGATAAATGAAGATGTTGTTTCGATGTTAAGAGAAGCGGCGACGGAGCGGAAGCTTCCCGTGCTTGTTGATTCGCGTTTCCGCTTGCCGCATTTTCACAACTTTCTTTCGGCGACGCCAAACGAAGATGAAGTTGAGCACGTTTGCGGAAAGCGTTTGAAGGATGCACACACGTTAGAAACATCCGGGGAAGAGTTGCGGCAGCGTTTAAATTTCAATTCGCTGCTCGTAACGCGCGGTCGCCACGGTATGTTGCTGCTTGAAGAGAATCAAGCTCCGCAGCACATTGAGGCGGTCGGCAGTCAAGAAGCGATTGACGTGACGGGGGCGGGCGATACAGTGATCGCCACTTACACGCTTGCGCTCGCTTCCGGCGCAAGCTTCCTCGAAGCCGCACACCTAGCGAATCACGCGGGCGGCATCGCTGTGATGAAACGCGGCACGGCCACCGTAAGCGCGGAGGAACTCATCATATCAGTGCAGAACAAAGGTTAGAGGCGCGCGCGTTAGGTGTATCACGAGTTTTTGATCGATTTTTTGCAGGCGGCTGAATTATGAGCGAAGCCATTAAGTATGATCATCAATCGCGCATCTTAGAACGCAATCGCTTGATTGCGCGTGTAGCGATTGCGCGGCGCGGCGGGCAGCGCGTCGTTTTCGCTAACGGATGTTTCGACATCATGCACGTCGGGCACGTGCGCTACTTGGAAGCCGCGCGTCAATTGGGCGATATGCTTGTAGTCGGCATCAACTCCGATGAGCAGGTGCGCCTTTTGAAAGGAACGAATCGCCCGCTTGTGCCGGAGCGCGAACGCGCCGAGATTATCGCCGCCGTGCGCGCTGTCGATCTTGTAACGATCTTTCACGAACCGACGGTCGAGACTTTGCTGCTCGCCATTCGCCCGGACATTCATGCCAAGGGTACGGATTACGCGGAGGAGACGGTTCCCGAACGCGATGTGGTACGCTCCTACGGCGGGCGCGTCTGTATCGTCGGCGATCCCAAAGATCATTCGTCATCGAAATTAATTCGCGCTCTGACAGACTAAAGAAAGTAAGCAGTTAACAACAACTTGCTGTCTCCTATTGTTCATTCGTTTCTATGCGCCTTCTGATCGTTAAACTCGGTAGCATCGGCGATATTGTGCATACGCTTCCGGCGTTGGCGGCGATCCGCGAAGCGCTTCCGCACGTCACGATCTCGTGGGCGGTTGAGCGCCGCGCGGCTGAAATTCTGCGCAATAATCCTTTGATTGAACGCTTGATCGAGGTAGACACAAAGGGCTTGCGAAGCAGTTCAGTTTTAAGCGAAATGCTTCCGGCGCTACGCGAACAGTTAAAGAATTTACGCGCCACGAAATTTGATATCGCGCTTGATTTTCAAGGGCTGCTGAAATCTTCCGTCATCGCGCTCGCGTCGGGTGCGCCGCGACGCTACGGATTTGAGCGCGCGGCGCTGCGCGAACCGGCGAGTCGCTTTCTGCTGACCAATAGCGTGGAAGTTCCGCTTCGCGCGCATGTGATCGAGAAGAATCTTGCGCTTGTCTCCGGCGCGCTCGCCATTGAAATTTCTCGCGATCCGCAAACTTGGCAGTTTCCCATCGCAATCTCGCACAGGCATAAAGCGGAAGCGGAAGCCGTTGCGCCGCGCAACGAATACGATTTCGCAATTCTTAATCCCGGCGGCGGGTGGATGACGAAGCTATGG
>JACDAW010000398.1 GCA_013695245.1 Pyrinomonadaceae bacterium
AGATCGTGAACATCATCGGGTGTGGGTTGCGAGTTAAAATGTTTCATGATGGACATACGAGGCCGTTCGTCTTTCTTTGGTAGTGTTGCAAATAATATTTTGGCCACAAGATGTGGTAGCTAAACAACGTTAAAACCACACCGAATTGTATAGCTCAAAACTTTTTGCAACACAACCTATAATTGATTACCTGTGAAACAACCTATGATTTGGAGGTCAAAACACTCCTTGCGCACTACTCGTCGCCGCCAGCGAACCCTCAACTGTGCGTCGTCAGATATTTCACTGACCATTTTCACACATTTCACTGAACGCGCCGTTTTGCGGCATGAGAGCCGCCCGCGACAGCGACTTTCTGGAATTCAAATTTCATGCGACATATTCCTTCCAGTTACGAGAAAAGCGATTTAATATCATCAGGCGTGAGAGATTTGAAGAAACCACTTTCCGTCGAGATCAACTGCGTGACGAGTTGCCGCTTGCGCTCTTGCAGTTGCAGGATTTTCTCTTCCACAGAATCGCGCACGATCATTTTATAAACGAAGACGGGCTTGTCTTGCCCGATGCGGTGCGCGCGGTCTGTCGCCTGCATCTCGACCGCTGGATTCCACCACGGGTCAACGTGAATTACATAATCGGCGGACGTTAAGTTCAAGCCGACGCCGCCCGCTTTCAAGCTGATGAGAAAGAAAGGTACTTTCGTGTCTTCCTGAAAAGCATCCACGCGCGCCTGCCTGTCTTTGGTCTGACCATCTAGATAAGCGAACGGCACGCGCCGTTTCTTCAGTTCCGCTTGAATGAGCTTCAGCATCTTCACGAATTGCGAAAAGACGAGCGCCTTGTGGCCTTCGGCATGAAGTGTCGCAAGCGTCTCCATCAACAACTCGAACTTGGCGGACGCGCCTTTGAAGTTCGGGACGACGAGACGTGGGTGATTACAAATCTGGCGCAGCCGCAGCAAGCCTTCGAGCACTTTGAAGCGCGCGTTATTAACGCCTTCTTCTTCGATCAGCTTCAACAACAAGGCGCGGTAGTAATCGCGCTTATCTTCGTAGAGTTTGCGTTGCGCGGGTTCCATCTCGCAGATTAACTGGCGCGTCGTGCGCGGCGGTAAATCTTTCGCCACTTGATCTTTCGTGCGCCGCAGGATAAACGGATAAACCATCTTGCGTAAGAACTGCGCCGCCGCTTCGTCCGCCTTGCGCTCGATGGGCGTGGCGAACTCTTCGCGGAAATAATCTGCGTTGCCGAGCAAGCCCGGATTGAGAAAGGCGAACTGCGACCACAACTCCAGAGTGTTGTTTTCGACGGGCGTGCCGGTCAGCGTCAAACGATGCCGCCCGCGCAACAGCCGCGCCGCCTTCGCCGTTTCCGCCAGCGGATTCTTGATCGCCTGCGCTTCATCGAGAATAAGGTAGTTGAACTCGTAGTGCATCAACATCTCGATGTCGCGCAGCAGCACGCCGTAAGTCGTCAGCACGACATCCGTATCGTCGAAATCCGTGACATCCTGCGTGCGCTCCGGCATCGCGTGATTGAGCAAACGCAGGCGCGGCGTAAAGCGCGCGGCTTCGCGCTCCCAGTTAAATAGTAAAGAGCGCGGCAATACGAGCAAGGAAGCCTTCTTCGCGTGCCCGCGCTCTTTCAGCGATTGCAGAAAGGCAAGCGTCTGAATGGTTTTACCAGTGCCCATATCGTCTGCGAGACAGCCGCCGAAGTTATACTCGCGCAGGAAATAGAGCCAATCGAAGCCAGCCTTTTGATAAGGACGCAACTCGCCTGTGAAATGCTTCGGCAATTTCTGCGATTTGATGCCGCTGAAATTTTGCAATTGTTCGCGCCGTCTGGTGAACTCTTTATCGGTCTGCGCACGCTCGTCACCAGCGAGCAGTTGATCGAGCAGCGTCAGGTGATGATGCGCGACGCGCAAGCCCTTGTCCGTTTCTTCGCTTAAAGCAAACAGGTGGCGATAACGCTCGATCCATTCCGGCGGCAGTTCGCCGACTGAGCCGTCTGCCAATTTGATGAAACGTTCACGCTTGCGCAAGCTCTTACGAATCTCCGCGAGCGAGACTTCTATCTCGCCGAAGTTAACGACCGCCTGCACGTCGAACCAATCAATGCCGGACGTGACACCAAAAGAGATTGTCGGGCGATGGCGATTGATGCGCGCTAACTTCAATTCTTTTTCGCCGTAGATTTCGTAACCGGCGCTAGTCAACTGCGGCACATGACGGAGCAGAAAATCGAACGGGTGAATCTTGCTGCGTAAGGCGAAGGTGTCCGGCGCGGAAGCGTTGCGCTTGAGTCCGAACGTCGCCGCGCCGAGTTCACTCCATCTCGCTTCTTCCGTTTCTCTCTGCCGACCGATGCGAACGAGCGCGCCCGTTTCCGCATTGCGGCGAATGCTCTGCTCCGGCGCGTGACGCGCGGCTGCTACTTCATAATCGCCGTAGCCGAAACGCAACTGCACGCGCAACTCGCTTCCCTCTTCCGTTAAATAGAGACGCGGCACGGGCGGCGCGTCCGGCACTTCTTCCCACTTCACAGCTTCGCCGCGCAACGGAAAGCGTTCGGCGAGCGTCGTCAGATACTTCTCAAGAAATACCCCTTCTTCGTCATGCGGAACTTTAACTCCATCCGATTGTTGAAAGAGCGTGAACACGTCGTGCGGCGCGTCAAGCGGAAAGATAAGGTTGCTTGAAAGCACCCACAACGGTTTGTAGTTAATCAGTTTCGTCTCTTGCTCAGTGAGTGGAAATACGCGCTCATCCGGCAACACGGCGACGGGGCGCAGGTGCAGGCCACCGTCAACTTGACGCATCTCCATTTCAATGTGCGCCGCTTCGTGAGTGATGTCGAGCGCGTGTTGCAACGGATTCTTGTCTGTGCCGTAAAAGAGCGGCGCGCCTTCGAGCAGCGCGAACAAAGTGTCGAAGTCGAGCGCCGCGCCGTTATAGAATTGCCCGTAATATATTCCCGATGAAACCAGCAGTTTGACGAGCGAGGCTTGTCGCCGCGTCGCGTTGGCGTAGCGGCGTGCGTCCGCGCCGTTCGAGTAGGGACTGATCTTTTCCGCCTGCGACGATAAACGTTTTTCCTTGATGATATGCGCCGTCGTTGCGCGATCATGCAGAGATGCATCGGGAAAGAAATTGAGGGCGATTGAGTACGGCACGACGGCCCACGACGCGCCGCGTTGTTGAAGACTGAAGAAAAGTAATGCGGCCTTATCCTGTGCGGAGCGTGCAGACGTTGGCCGCACCGCTTTGGCGAGCACGCTTTCCCACGTCGGCGGCGCGTTGTGCCGTAAATGATTGTCGAGAAATAACGCCCCCGCGACTTTGTGCTTGCAGATGACACGCGGCACATCTCCGGCATACGGGCAGTCGCACAACCAGATAACTTCGCCGTCATCCTCAAGCCAGACCTCGACTTGATAACGACGTCTACCCTGCACGCGCAACGTCACTTCCTGTGCGTCCAGATGCTCAAGGCGCACGCGCCAGAATTGCTGATAGTACGCTCGCCCGCGCGCCAGAACCGCCGGATTAGCACGCGCGAGCACACCCGCCGCATTCAACGTCGCCGGTGAGAGCACATTCCGAAGCTTGCCGGAAACAATGAACGGTTTGCTATCTTCCATCAAAGCAAATTTCCCGACCGGATTTGCTGCGCGAAGCGCTACTCTCTGCTGTTACTATTTACATCAGCTATCAAGACTTTTCAATTACTCGGCGGAGGGTCAAAATTGTGGTGGCTTGTTGTTTCAAGGAACGAATTACAATTTCAACTGCACACAGCCTTTCCATGAAGGCATGAGTTCAATGCAGCCGCGCTCATGAGAACATAAACACTCAACGCGATATTTTCATTAATACATGCTGATTTGTGCCGGGCAGCTAGGATTCAATATCGTAGCTGATGAAGTTCACGGCGTTTTGATCAAGGTTTTCCCGCCCGTGGTCGTACCTCATCACCGTCTTCGGATCACGATGTCCAGACATCATTTGTACCTGCCGGTACGAGAGTCCCTGATCCAAAGCTTTCGTGATCGCTGTCCTTCGCAGGTCGTGAGGTGAGACATCTCCGATGCCGCCATAGCCGGCCCATCTTCTCACGATGTTCCACGCCATCCTCGACGACAAGGCCTTGTCGAAAACTAATGTGCGGTAGTTTGTGTGCGGCTGAAACAGGTAGGCCTCCAC
>JACDAW010000202.1 GCA_013695245.1 Pyrinomonadaceae bacterium
CATCATCACGCTCCCGAAGAATCTAAAGTTATGGAAAAGACAAACGAACGCTTACAGGGAAGAAGAAACGCAGAATAAACTGAATTTCGAGGGAAAAGATCAAGTTCCGAGATGTATCGCGGAGAAAGACTAAAGACAGCGCGGATCAATAAGGCTCAGTAACATCGCGCTTTGACTCTGAAACGATGGCTCGAACGTGCTTCCACTCTTCATAACATGGGGCAAGGCGTTCCCGGTCCTTTTTGTCGGGTGGGGTGCCCAACAACGACCTCTATAGTAATCATCAATAAGGTCGAGCGGCGTGGGTTCTCTAGTGGGCTGTCGTCTAACGGCTTCAGCCTCCAGCCGCTTTGACCTCTGATGTGTAATGACCGAGCTATTGTAAGTCTCAACCGCAGCCCAGAGTCCAAATCCAACAATGAACGCTAGAAGCGCGATTAAAAGGTGATGAGGAAGTCGTCTCATAATTGAAGGCTAACACCGCTTTGCCCAAAAAGTAAATCTTTGCCTGACCAGCCCTTCCAAAGCGTCATCACGTCTTGTTGCATCACCGTTCGAGGGGCGGTATCGAGAGCGGCAAAAACTCTACGTCCTCATAAACTTCTCGCAATTCCAGTTCACAGCCGAGCGTGACAAGAGCGATTGAGCCGTCGAATCCGTTGATCTCTTCGTAATCCCACCGCCTGTCATCATTTTTGGAGTAGTGCGTGATGTGCGGACGATGCTGCGCGATGAGCAGGTGCAACTCCATGATCCAATTCGTTTGGCTTAACGGGACTTTATCATAGGTTATATTTGCAAAAAATATTCACGCATAGACTATTTTAAACAGTAGCAAAAGACGAGCGTGAGTAGGACAATAAATCGTTGTTTACGGTTGCAGGCGTTCACAGTTGCGGTGCAGTGTAATCACTTGAAGGTTGTGGTGGATGCGCGGCTTGCATGTCCATCTTGGCTCGCTGGCGTGCATCAATTGTTTTTACAACAATGAGTGCAAGTGCGGCAGCCGCGATGCTGAGGATGCTTGCCGCCATTGTTACCCAGGTTGCCGTGACGAGCAATGAGGGTTCTTCATTGCGGTCAAACATGCGCCCGGCGATGTTTGACGCGACACCTGAAGCGAGCCAGACTAACCACCACGCCAAGACGGTTGATGTCGAGTCTGCTGACCTGAGCATAAAATCAGATTCCGCTTGTGGCTTACTCCTAAGCCACAACTCTTTCACCGCTTGGTAAGGTCTCACTAAGTTCACAAACGGAATAAAGAAGTAGCCGACGGCCCATCCGGGACTAAATTCGGTGTGGGTTTCGCCGAGCGCAGCGAGGTTGCTAAAAGCGCGATGCAGCCACACCAGAAACAGAATGCCCGTCACGATTAACAATAACAGTTGCGCCAAGTTCGCAAATCCGAACAATGCTTCTGTGATATTCAGGTCGTCCTCGGCTATCGCTTCTATGTCCCCAGATTGCCGCAAATTCCTTATGAAAAAGAACCCGGTGACGATCAACAACACGTCGGCCGCAATGTTTAATCCAAGCAGTATCATTACAACCAGTGCGCGTGTGTGGCCGGGCAGGGAGAATATCGGCGGGTTTGTTGTCATCTTCTTTTTGCTCAGTAAGTTTCGCTTTAATTAAACACGACTCTTCAATAAACTAAAAAGTTAGGAACTGCAATAGTTTTGCTTATGCAAATGAGGCTTCACAATCTTGACTTAAAAGTAAGGATTGCCTACAATGCCCTTGTAATCAATTTCCCAAGCAACGCAGATTGGAAATTTCAGACGTGGAAGTTTTATGAAAGTCAGCGCGCAGGAAGAATATGGGTTGCGGTGTTTGTTGCAACTGGCGCGGCTCAGTCCGGGCGAGAGTTTGACGCTGGGGCAGATCGCGGAGGGCGAGGGCATCTCGCAGGCGAACGCCGGAAAGTTGATGTGGCTGCTGAATAAAGCCGGACTCGTGGCTTCGACGCGCGGGACGAAGGGCGGCTACGCGCTTGCGCGCCCGGCGGAAGAGATTCATCTGAGCGACATCATCAAGGTGCTCGATGAAGATATGTTGGAGGGGCATTGCAAGTCGTACACGGGCTTGCAGGAGATTTGCGTGCACACGGGCGATTGCGGGATTCGTCCGGTTTTGATCTCGCTGCATGAGATCGTGCAGAGCGCGCTTGAGCGCATTACGCTCGCGCAGTTGACGGATACGGAATCGAATGTTGACCAAGCTCTCTACCAGATTCACGGCGCGATGTCGCGTGGAGTAACGCGCGATAACGCTTCGCCGAAGCATGTTCGATCATAAAAGGGTTTAGTTAGAAAATTATGAGCGCAAATATCGAATTACTCGCTAATCAAGAATACAAGTACGGCTTCGTCACAGACATTGAATCGGACATGATTCCGCGCGGTTTGACGGAAGAGACCGTGCGGCTTATTTCCGCGAAGAAGAACGAGCCGGAGTGGATGCTTGAGTTTCGCCTCAAGGCGTTTCGCAGTTGGCTGAAGATGAAAGAGCCGAACTACTGGGCGAACATCAAATATCCGAAGGTTGATTACCAAGACATCATCTACTATTCCGCGCCGAAGCAGAAAAAGAAACTCGGCAGCCTCGATGAGGTTGACCCGGAGTTGCTGCGCACGTTTGACAAACTCGGCATCCCGCTTGGGGAGCAGAAGCAACTTGCGAACGTCGCGGTTGACGCCGTGTTCGATTCCGTCTCCGTGGCGACGACTTACAAGGCGAAGCTGGCGAAAGCGGGCGTGATCTTCTGTTCGTTTTCGGAGGCGGTGCTTGAACATCCCGAACTTATCAAGAAGTATATGGGTTCGGTTGTGCCAGCAAACGACAACTACTTCGCGGCATTAAACAGCGCGGTTTTCACCGACGGCTCGTTCGTCTTTGTGCCGAAGGGCGTGCGCTCCCCGATGGAGCTCTCGACTTACTTCCGCATCAACAATTCGGAGTCAGGACAGTTTGAGCGCACGCTGATCATCGCGGAAGAAGGCGCTTATGTCTCATATCTCGAAGGCTGTACCGCGCCGAAGTTTGACAAGAATCAACTGCACGCGGCGGTTGTTGAACTCGTCGCGCTGGACGATGCGGAGATCAAATACTCCACCGTGCAAAATTGGTATGCGGGCGATGAAGAAGGTAAGGGCGGCATTTACAACTTCGTGACGAAGCGCGGCGCATGTCGCGGGAAGAACTCAAAGATTTCATGGACGCAAGTGGAGACAGGTTCGGCGATCACGTGGAAATATCCGTCGTGTATCTTGCAAGGCGATAACTCCATCGGCGAGTTTTACTCGGTCGCTTTAACGAACCACGCGCAGCAAGCCGACACGGGCACGAAGATGATCCACATCGGCAAGAACACGCGCTCAACCATTGTGTCGAAAGGCATCTCGGCCGGAAAGTCTAATAACTCCTATCGCGGCCTTGTGAAGATGATGCCGAAGGCTGAGGGCGCGAAGAACTACACGCAATGCGATTCGATGCTCATCGGCGACAAGTGTGCGGCGAACACCTTTCCGTATATCGAAGTGATGAACGCAACTTCGACAGCAGAGCACGAAGCGACGACCTCGCGCATCTCGGAAGAGCAGTTGTTCTATCTACAACAGCGCGGACTAAGCCAAGAGGACGCTGTATCGCTCATTATCAACGGTTTCTGTAAAGACGTGTTCCGCGAACTGCCGATGGAGTTTGCGGTCGAAGCGCAGCGCCTTCTCGGATTGAAGCTGGAAGGCAGCGTTGGATAAAAAGCTTTCGACCGTGAGCTTAAAAGCAAAACTGGCGGCTGATTGCTGAACGCCGATAACTTATTTTCTTGGGGTAACGATAAGTGAAAGTATCAATCATCGCGTTTGACGATTTTACGGACATTGACGTGTTCTTTATGTGGGATTTGTTGAACCGCGTCAAGCGTCCTGATTGGAAAGTGCAAATCTTGGGCGATCAATGTTGCCACGTCTCCGTAACGGGAATGCGTACGCACATGCACGGGCGACTTGATGAAGCTAACTCTTCGGACGCGGTTCTCTTCGCTAGCGGCCCCGGCGTGCGCCGTAAGATCAACGATGATGTTTTCCTTGACGCTTTCAATCTTGACCCGGAGCGTCAACTGATCGGCTCAATGTGCTCCGGCGCGCTCATCCTCGCCTCGCTGGGACTCCTTGAAGGCAAGCGGGCGACGACTTATCCGACATCAAAGAAATTGTTGGAGTCAATGGGCGTGCGAGTCGTCGAAGAACCATTCGTGCGCGAAGGGAATGTAGCGACGGCCGCCGGATGCCTCGCCGCGCAGTATTTGGCTGGTTGGGTTTTGGAAGAGTTATTGGGCGCGAAGGTGAAAGAGGCGGCGCTGAGATTGATTCAGCCTGTCGGTGAAGGTTTGCCTCTCGATGAAAAGGAATATGAGAAAGCTTTGATCGTTTTGGCGGGTGCCAGCAACCGCACGGACGAAGCTGTGACGAAAGCTTCAGCGGCAAGTTTATAAATCATTCAAATGTTCAAGGAGTTATATCAATAGTGTTAGAGATTCGTAATTTACATGCGAGCGTTGACGGCAACGAAATCTTGCGTGGCATCAGTTTGACGGTGAAGCCGGGCGAAGTCCACGCCATTATGGGTCCGAATGGTTCGGGAAAATCAACGCTCTCGAAAGTTTTGGCGGGCCATCCGGCATATGAAGTGACGGAAGGCGAGATTCTTTTTGAAGGCAAAGATTTGTTGGAGCTTGATCCGGATGAGCGGGCGCGCGAAGGAATCTTCCTCGCGTTTCAATATCCGGTCGAAGTGCCCGGAGTTTCAAACGCGCAGTTTCTTCGTCTCGCCTACAACGAAAAGATGAAGCACACCGAAGGCGAGGAACTCGATCCGCTTGAGTTTAAGGATTACCTTGCGGAGCGCGCGAAGATCGTCGAGATGGATGCGAGTTTTATGTCGCGTTCGGTGAACGAAGGTTTTTCGGGCGGCGAGAAGAAGCGCAACGAGATTTTGCAGATGGCCGTTCTGCAACCGAAACTTGCGATGCTTGACGAGACGGATTCCGGTTTAGACATTGACGCCCTGCGCATCGTCTCCGCCGGCGTCAACAAACTGCGAAGCCGCGATAAGGGCATCATCCTCGTTACGCATTACCAACGCATTCTGAATTACATCATCCCGGATTTCGTTCACGTGCTTTACAAAGGGCGCATCGCGCGTTCCGGCGGCAAAGAGTTGGCGCTTGAGTTGGAAGAGAAGGGATACGATTGGCTTAAGGATGCGGTGAATGAAACCGCTCTGGCGAGCGCGTAATAAATTACTGAAGCGAAGATTATGCAAGCAGCGAAAGAAGTAACGAAAGAGGCGAGCAATTACGTCGCGGCTTTTCAGGAACGCACTGAAAGCCAAAAAACGGATGTGCCCGCGTGGGTTGAAGATTTGCGTCGCCGTGCGATTGAGCAATTCGAGGCTGTTGGTTTTCCGGTGACCGACGTTGAAGATTACAAGTACACAAACGTTGCAGCCATTGCGCGCGGCAATTTCCAACCGACATTTGAAGCGCAAGCGAACGGTTTGCTCGACAAGAACGCGCTCGAACGTTTCACTTACCCGGAATCAAAAGGGAGCACGCTTGCGTTCGTCAACGGGATTCTCGCGCCGGAATTATCTGCCATTGAAAATTTGCCGGATGGAGTTGTCGTCACCGAGTTGCGCGAAGCTTTAGGGGGTGAATACGCGGACTTGGTGCGCGGCTATCTCGCGCGCGGCGCGGAGGCTTCCGGCGACGATGCTTTCACCTCGCTCAATACCGCGTTTCTTTCAAGCGGCGCGTTTCTCCTCTTCCGGCGAAACGTACAAGTCGAACAACCGATCCACTTGCTATTCTTATCGGCATCAACGGATACCGCCAAGCCCATCGCTGCCTTTCCGCGCGTGCTAGTCATCGCCGAAACGGGAAGTGAAGCGACGGTGATTGAAGACCACACGGGAATCAACGACGAAGAAGTTTATTTCTCAAGTCCGGTCGTGGAAATCTACGTTGACGATGAGGCGCAACTAACGCACTACAAAGTGCAGCGCGAGTCGCTCGGCGCTTTCCACGTCGCTCAGACGCGCGCCGAAGTCGGGCGCGGCAGTCGTTACGATTCGACGAGCATCACGCTCGGCGCAGCGCTTGCGCGTCACAATATTAATATGCAACTGCGCGGCGAAGGCTCTGAATCGTGGGTTGACGGACTCTACATAGTCGGCACCGGACAGCACGCCGACACGCACTCGCTGATCAATCACCGGATGCCGCATTGTGTGAGCCATCAATCTTACAAGGGAATTCTCGACGGCAAATCGCGCGGCGTCTTCAACGGGCGCATCTTCGTGCACAAGGGCGCGCAACAGACGGACGCTTATCAGTCAAATAAGAATTTGATGTTGTCGAACGATGCGCGTGTGGATACGAAGCCACAGTTGGAGATTTTCGCCGACGACGTGAAGTGTTCGCACGGCGCGACCGTCGGGCAGTTAAACGAAGAAGAGCTTTTCTATCTCACGAGTCGCGGGCTGCGACCTGAACTTGCGCGCAATCTTCTGACTTACGGATTTGCGGAAGCGATTGTGCAAAAGATTAAAGTCGAATCAATTAAGAGTCAGTTGGACGAGGCGATCTTGAATCGCCTTCATGCGCGCCTCGAAGTGTGAAAGATTATGGCAGCAGTAACCGAACCAACGCTCGTTGATGTAGAGAATCTCGTTGAAGCCGCGCTCACCGACGCGCCTGTAAATACTTCGGGCGCGTGGGACGTTGAGCGCGTGCGCCGCGATTTTCCCGTTCTGTCCCAAACCGTTAACGGCAAGCCGCTCGTCTATCTCGACTCGGCAGCTTCGGCGCAAGTCCCGCAGGTCGTTATTGATCGCGGAAGCAAGTATCTCGGCGAAGAGCACTCGAACGTGCATCGCGGCGTTCACTATTTAAGTCAACGCGCCACATCCGCTTACGAAGGAGCGCGCGAGCGTGTGCGCCGCTTTATCAACGCGCGCGAAAGCCTTGAATGTATTTTCGTGCGCGGTTGCACGGAAGGCATCAATCTCGTGATGCACGGCTACGGGCGCAAGTTTATTGGTGAAGGTGACGAGATCATCATCTCCGCGATGGAGCATCACTCGAACATCGTGCCGTGGCAGATGTTGTGTGAGGAGAAGGGCGCGCGACTCCGCGTGATTCCGATCAATGATCGCGGCGAGTTGCAGCTTGATGAATTTGAAGCGCTGCTCAACGAGCGCACAAAGCTCGTCAGCATAATCCACATCTCAAACGCGCTAGGCACGATCAATCCCGTGAAAGAGATCGTCGCCACCGCACACAAACACGACGTGCCCGTGCTGGTTGACGGGGCGCAGGGCGCGCCGCACCTGACCATTGACGTGCAGGATTTGGATTGCGATTTCTACATTCTTTCCGGGCACAAGCTTTTTGCTCCTACGGGCAGCGGCGTGGTTTACGGCAAGCGCGAGCTTTTGGAGCGAATGAACCCGTTTATCGGCGGCGGTAGCATGATCCGCAGCGTGACGTTTGAGAAAACAATTTACGCCGGACTGCCCGATAAGTTTGAAGCAGGCACGCCCGCCATCGCGTCGCAGATCGGGCTCGGCGCGGCGATTGATTACTTGGGCAGCATTGACCGCGCGGCGGCGATTCGCTACGAACAGGAGTTGCTCGAATACGCGACCACGCGCCTGAACGAAATCGAAGGCGTGACGATCATCGGCACGGCGCATGAGAAGGCGAGCGTTATCTCTTTTACGGTTGACGACGTACATCCGCATGACATCGGCACGATTCTCGATGCGGAAGGCATTGCGATTCGCGCCGGTCATCATTGCGCGCAACCCGTGATGCAACGCTTCCAGATTCCAGCAACCGCGCGCGCCTCGTTCGCTTTTTACAACACGCGCGAAGAAGCGGATAAACTCGTCGCCGCCATCAAGCGCGTGATTGAAGTTTTCAAATGAGTTTAAGATGTCAGAGCTAAGCGATCTTTACCAGCAGGTAATTCTCGATCACAACAAAAAGCCGCGTAACTTTCGCAGGCTTGAGACGGCGAATCGCAAAGCCGACGGTCACAATCCACTGTGCGGCGATCAACTGTCGGTTTATTTGCAGATGGAAGACGATGTGGTGCGAGACGTGAGCTTTGAGGGCACGGGCTGCGCGATCTCAAAAGCGGCGGCGAGCATGATGACGCAGAGCGTGAAAGGTAAAACGCGCGTTGAAGCCGAAACGCTGTTTGATGAATTTCACCGGATGGTGACGGGCGAATTAGATGAAGAAGCGACACCTAATAATCTCGGACGATTAAAGATTTTCGCGGGCGTGAGAGATTACCCGGCGCGCGTCAAATGCGCTTCGTTGTCGTGGCATACGATGCACGCCGCGCTAGTAGGTGAAGAAATGGCGACGACGGAAAGTTGAAACATTTTCAGATTTATCGTACAGAAAAGACGGCGCGCGACGGCCGTCTTTTATTTTGCGTCGAAGAGAATCGAAGAAGATGAACTTTGTATTAAACCGTTCGATTGTTGCCGAACTCCGCTCGCACATCGAAGAGCGTCAATGGGCGATGCTTGATTTTACACGCGCGCTTGTTGAGTGTGAGTCGCCATCGGGAGACGCGGAGGGAAGTCGTTGTGTAGTTGAGTTGTTAGAATCTGAGACGCGAAAGCTTGACGCCGTTTCAAGCGTTGAGCGAGTTGAGATTCCCGGTTACGGTGAACACTTCCGCGTGCGTCTGTTCGATGATGGTAAAAGGGCGCGCACGACGCTTGTGCTTGGGCACACGGATACAGTGCATCCGCACGGCTCAATCGCCGAGCGACCTTGGCGCGAAGAAAATGGGCGCATCTACGCGCCGGGAATTTTCGATATGAAAGTTAATTGTGCGCTCGCCCTTGAAGCTTTACGAGCGCTCTGCGCGCTTTCACTAAAACCGTCCCGCCCGCTCGTCCTTCTTCTCACGTGCGACGAAGAAGCGGGCAGCGCAACGGGGCGCGCGCTGGTGGAGGAGGAGGCGGCGCGCGCTGAATCTGTGCTTGTCATCGAGCCGTCTGCATCGGGCGGACGTGCTAAAACAGCGCGCAAGGGTACATCACTTTACACAATGGAAGTTTACGGTCGGGCAGCACACGCAGGGCTTGATCCTGAGCGGGGCGCAAGCGCGATTACGGAGTTGGCGCGGCAAACAATTCGTCTGGCAGGGTTGCAAGACTTAAGTCGCGGCACGACCATTAACGTCGGGCGCGTCGAAGGCGGCACAGCATCAAACGTCGTCGCCGCGCACGCCAGAGCGGAGATTGACGTTCGTTTCAGCACAATGGCTGAAGCCGTTCGCGTTGAAAGAGAGCTGAAGTTATCAAAGACATTTGATGATCGAGTGCGGCTGATGGTGGAAGGCGGCGTTAATCGCCCGCCGCTTGAGCGCACGGAAGGAGTTGTTAGATTGTATGAAAAGGCGCGCGAGGTGGCAGCGTTGCTCGATATAAATTTAGGCGAGACAAGCGTTGGCGGAGCGTCTGACGGAAATTTTGCGGCGGCCATGGGCGCAGACGTGTTAGACGGGCTGGGAGTTGAGGGCGACGGCGCGCACTCGGCGCACGAACATATTTTAACGGATCGAATAGCTGAGCGCGGAGCTTTACTCGCCTCACTAATTGCGACACTGTGAAGCGTTGCGTAATTTAAATAATAAGCTATGAAAACGATTTTTCTTTTGCGACATGCGAAAGCGGTTCCGGGCGATGCGGCGACACGAGACTTTGATCGCGCGTTAAGCAGGCGCGGGACGGAAGATGCTTTGCGCGTTGGTGAAATCATAAAGAAGCGAAACATTGAGCCGCAGTTGGTTTTATGTTCTCCGGCGATGCGGACAAAGCAAACAATCGAGCTGGCGATTCAAAGTTCAAAACTGAAAGTTGAGGCGCAGTTTAACGAGCAGATTTATGACGCGAGCTTAAACGATCTATTGAATGTTATCGAGTTGGTTGATAAGGAAGTTAATAGCTTGCTGCTCGTCGGACATAATCCGGGGATTGAAGAGTTGTTAAGATTTTTGACGGGCGAAGTTCGCCCCGTGCCGACAGCCGCGTTTGCGCGGATAGATGTGGAGAATGGTTTATGGAGCGAAGTGCGAACGCATCGCAGCAGTGGGCAACTTGCTTGGATCATCAAACCCACTTAGCTCCCACAAGTCGGGCGTAATTTGATGCGCAACATGAAAACGATCAAGCTTCTTCTTTTTCTGTTCGTATTGTCCGCGATCAGTTTTACATCTCTCTTCCTTCACCGTCGCGCCGATCGACGACGCTGGTTAAGGCAACCGCTTGCCATCACGCGAACGTTTGCGGGAGACGCGAATGTGCAAAGCGGCGCAATCTTTGATGAGCCTTTCGGTGTCGCTGTCGCTGCGGACGGAAACATCTTTCTGACGGATGGCGCGGCGAATCGTTTGTGGCGTATCTCAGCGAACGACGGTGATGCCCAAGTGATCACTGAAAACCTCAATACTCCTTCAGGACTCGCTCTTGCGCCCGACGGCACGCTTGTTATCGCCGATACAGGTTCACACACGATCAAACGCTTTGACCCACGCAATAATTCGATCACGATCATTGCCGGTCGTGAAAACCTACACGGCTTCATTGATGGAACGGGCGATGCAGCGCGCTTTAACGCGCCTGTGGGCGTCGCGGTCGCAAAAGACAACCGCATTTATGTTGCTGACACTTACAACGACAGCATCCGTGTTATTGATCAGCAAAATGGGGTGACGACGCTGGCGGGGGGCGAACAAGGTTACGCCGATGCGGCCAACGGCGCGGATGCGCAATTCAACACGCCGTGCGGTATCTCTATCGCTCCTGATTCCGCGTTGATAATTGCTGACACGGGAAACAATCGTTTACGCCGCGTTGAAGCGGGCGGGCGTGTCACAACGATTGCCGGGACGGGAGAAGCGACGGTGCGCGATGGCGTGGCGCTCGACGCGGCTTTCGATGCTCCGCTCGGAGTTGTTGCTGGAAACGATGGCGCGATCTTCGTCACCGACGCACATGGCTCGGCGGTGCGTGTGTTTCACTTCGGTGAAGCTTCTGTAAAAACACTCATCAGCGGAGAAGCGAAGTTAGAGTCTGTTGACGGCAAACTTGATCAAGCACGGGTAAATCATCCCGCAGGTGTTGCCTTAACCTCAGACGATTCGCTCGTCGTTGCTGATGCGGGCAATAAACTACTGCGACTCCTGTTACGCGAAGAGGACGAGCGCGGACACATTCTTTCGTCCGAAAATCTTCCGCTCCGTCAAGCTACTGCTGAAAGGATGCGGCGCGCGGGCGAGCCGCGCTGGCCGTTTGATCCGCCGGAGAGAACGCGCGAGATAGCCGCTACTTTCGGCGAAGTGCGTGGCGAAGTTAAAGCCGGAAGCGATCAAGTGTGGTTTCACAACGGGCTTGACATACCCGGCACATACGGTGAGACGGTGCGCGCTGTGCGAAGTGAAAAGATATTGAATCCGCTCGCGGTTGAAAGCGTGGGCACGGCGCGTGAGCGTGTGCGCTTTCCCTCAATGGGCTATGTTCATTTACGCGTCGGGCGCGACGCAAACGAACGAGAATTGGATGATGATCGCTTTGCTGTAGAGCGCGATGAAAAGGGAAAGGTTGTCGGCGTTCGCGTGCGGCGCGGAACTCGCTTCGCGGCGGGCGACGCATTGGGCACGCTTAATAATCAAAATCACATTCATCTGATCGCCGGGCCACTCAGTCATGAGTTCAATGCTTTGTCCGCGCTCGAACTGCCCGGCGCGCGAGATACGATCCGCCCGACGTTTGATGAGCCGAGCGTGAGCTTTACTAAACCGGACGGACAAATGTTTAACTCCGGTAACGAATCAAAAAATTCTTCTGGAAGCGATGAGCGAAAGAGAAGCGCGGATGAAAAGACAAACGTTGTGTATGGCGACGTGCGAATTGTGGTTCGGGCGTTTGATTCGATGGAAGGCAGCGCGGCGCGGCGTAAATTGGGAGTTTACAAGCTTGGTTATCAAGTGCTATTGCCTAATGGAT
>JACDAW010000433.1 GCA_013695245.1 Pyrinomonadaceae bacterium
CGCTTGTCGGCTACTCTAAACTCCTTACGCGTAAGTTACCAAAGACACGATGGTTTAGTTGCCCGCGCATTTGTTCATCTTTAGCTTAAGAGCAGCGCAAAACTAAAAAGCTACTCATGCGAGCTTCACGGGATAAAAGATTCTACCGATACGCCGCGCGGCTTTCCAGCCGATAATACCGGATAGTAATTTGAACACGTAGCCGCCCTCGGGTCGCACGTCTGTTCCGCCAAAGGCCACCACTTTAGCTTCAGCTTCACGCGCCAGTTCCGGCAAATCAGGATAGACGCTATAAAGGACACGCTGAAATGCTGCGGCGCACGCGCGACGGGTGTGCGGGCTGTTCTCTTTAGCCAGCAAATTCTCTGCACAAAGTTCAAAGCAGCGAAAAGCAGAAGCATAAGCGGCCGGGGAAGTTGAACGGCTCAGACTATTCAGTAAGCCGGAACGATAAAAACATCGCGCTTCGTCACAAAACTTAACTCCATGGCTCGCAAGCACAACGCGACAAAAATACTCACCGTCATCGTTCAAAGTTAAAGTTTCATCCCATTTACCCGCCCGCTCCGCAATAGCGCGCGGCACGAGCCACGCGGCTGGAATCATCATCCCGCCGCCCTCCATCAAACAAGTCACCCATTCAACCGGCGATAAATCATTCCACAGAGGCTGCGGAGCGAACTGAGCTTCAGCCGCCGTTGTGAAGAATCTTCCCCATTTGCACGTAGCTACCACCTTCATTCCATGTTCGTCTAGAATGCGCACCTGCTGCTCAATTTTGTCAGATGCTAACAGATCGTCAGCGTCCAAGAATTGAATTAAATCTCCTTGAGCTTCTTGGAATGCTCGATTCCTCGCCGCGCTTGCTCCTCGATTTGGTTGATTGATGATCTTGATGTTATGCGACTCAAAATTCTTTATCACATTTAGAGAATTATCTTTCGAGCCGTCATTAACAACAATAACTTCTAGATTCTGCCAAGTTTGGGCAAGAACCGACTCCATTGTCATGGCGAGCCAGCGCTCACTGTTATAAAGCGGTATTAAAACTGAAACTAAGGGTGTCACTATATAATAATGAGGTTTGTTACAACTCTATTGACCAATTTGTGGACATTGATCTTTTTTATCTTATGGCGACTCACCTTCAAATTTGCAGCTTGCAAAGCCGCCAAAATGAATTACTACTAAACCCTATTCAAAACATAACCGTGTTTAAAAGTCATGATAGAAGTTCCACGCGCGTGTATCTGCGGCATTTTTCCTAAAAGCAATACATTGACTGCCCGGAAGCCCTAAGCTTAAATCGACCTCAGGTTTTGCATATTCGTATTTAAAAACACGTTTAGCGACAGGTGAAAGTTGAGATGCTTTTTTAAATAAACGCCTTTTAGAGTAACCTTTAGATGAAGCTTCATTATTGTAAGGAAAATAGCGAAGCACTGTATATGCCCGATTAGTGATGATGAACCTGCAAAGCCTTTGGATAGCTGGCATCCCTGTATCATCGAAAACAACTACACCGTTTGTTCGTAGCAAGTAATCAACGCAAAAGAAGTCAACTAACGCATAATCGAATGCATGTGCCCCATCTATAAATGCAAAGTCAATTTCACGCCCTTCAGAAATAAGTCGCGGAAGAGCAATATGAGAAGGCTGCTCGTAAAACTCAATCATATCTTGGAAGCCAGCCACCGTAAGATTTCTAAGTCCCACTCCTTTCCAGAGATCTTGAGAACCTTGGCACGGATCAATAATGACATGGCGGGCACTGGGAATCTTTGCAAGCGCATCGCAGATAAAGAGAGCTGACACTCCATAGGCAAGCCCAATCTCAAGAGTCCTTGTTGGTTTTAACTCATTAATAATCTCCTGCAAAAACCCTCCTTCTTCGCGTGAGATATTTGAATTGATTTTAATGGATTCTCCATCTACGGTTTTGGTATAGCCTGTTCGTAGAATATCTTCTAATACACGATTCATATATGCACTTTTATTCGTAAAAGGGATTATTGATTTCCACTAACTAAGCTTGACCAAACCATGCTTCTCGTAGTTAAAAGCGCGTTTGCTTTCAAACAAGTATTGCCTGTAGTAATAAACGCCGTACAAACCATCTATCTCCCACAAGGGCAATCCCTCCTCATGCTTCTTCTGACGCCGGTTCTTCATCCGTAAGTAAGCCAAACGTAGAACAGCTTTAATGTAGCGAAGACGCACGAGCGGCGTAACGCAATGCTCCCAATGATACGCGACATAAGCCTGTGATTGCGCCGCCTTCTTCGAGCGTTCAAGGAAACCGGAACGCGACAGTCGAGACTCTTCAAAATGGTGTTCTACGACAACGTCAAATGCGCAGCCAAGTCGGTACCCAGCAGCGACCAGTTGCCACGTAAAAAGCGTATCGTCTTCAAAACCTAATGCCCCCGGACCCAGTTCGGTGTCGAACCCCGGCACTTTCTCCAACACCTTCCTTGAAAAAGCCATATTCGCGCCGATCATTCCTTCAGGAGCTTCTGCATTAATATATTCTGAAGAACCCATCCACCAACGATGCGTCTTCTCCATCCAAGGGCGTTCTAGGTGCGGAGCGATTTTAACTCCACCGACCAAAGCGTCAACGCGCCCTGACAAGATCGGCTCGCACATGCCTTCAATCCAGTTCGCTGGCGGTCGAACGTCATCGTCTGTGAACAGGAAGACTTGTCCGCGCGCCGTCCGCATTCCCGTATTATAAGCATAACCTTTGCCGCGACGGGGTTCATGGATATAGACGAGCGGCATGTTACGCGGGCGGCAGGACTCGGCGACTTCCGCCGTGCTATCGGTCGAAGCGTTGTCCACGATGATCAATTCGCAGGGTAGCTTCTCCGGCACACTTATATCATTCAATGCGCAGAGTGTTTGGCGTAAATCTTCGGCGCGATTAGAGGTGCAAATGATAATTGAAACCTTTGGTCGTTTATTCATTACCCTAACAATAGATAGACAGCAAATTTACAGGCTCCCGCGCTTAATTAATCCGCGTCTCTCGTAGTTGAAATTTCGCTTACACTCGGTTAGATACTGCCTGTAAAAGTTAAAGCCTGCCACAACTCCGATCTCCCATTCCGGTATCCCTTCCGATGAGGATAGTTCCCGTTTGTTCTTCCACTGCAAGTAACGCAAACGAAGTTTTGCTTTTAAAAGTCGGAGGCGAAGAAACGAAATGGATTTGTGCTCCCAGTGATAGGCAATGTAAGCATCTACCTGTCCTTCTTTCTTCGCGCGATCAAGGAAATTTACCCGCGACAACCGCGACTCTTCGCAGTGATGTTCGACGAGCGCATCTAATTTTGAGGCAAGACTAAATCCAGCTTCTTTCAACTGCCATGAGAAAAGGGTATCTTCCCCGAAACCCATTGCGCCGGGACCGAGTTCCACGTCAAATTCCGGAACCCTATTAAGCACCTTACGCGAAATGGCCATGTTCGCGCCTACTAAATCTTCAGGCACATTTGGATTTAAACGTTCGGTAGAAGCTAACCATGAACGGTGCTTTGAAGTCATCCATGAACGTTCCAGATGAGAAGCTATTTTCACGCCACCGGCAACGGCGTGTGCATTTCTAGACCAAATCGGTTCACACATATCCGTAATCCAATTGTGTGGCAGTCGAACGTCGTCATCGGTAAATAGTAAAATCTCCCCTTGCGACTGCGCAATGGCCGCGTTATAAGCATTACCTTTGCCACGTTTAGGTTCATAGACGTAGCGAATAGGCAATTTAGCGATAACACTGCTCCGAACAACCTTGCTTGTTTGATCCGTAGAGCCATTGTCCACTATAAGCAGCTCGCATCTGAGCTTTTCAGGCACTCGCACGCGGGCTAAAGAAGCCAGCGTCTCTCTTAAGTACTGGCAGCGGTTATATGTACAAATAACAATTGTAACGTCCATTGTTCAAGCGATGGTATTGAAAGTATATTGACTTTCGTATGATTAACATGACTGCGCCTCGCTAAACTTTAGCTACAAAAGCCTGTGCATTAGACAATTTATGCTTTCACCTTCCTTTGCCCGAAGAGATGTGTGCAGCAGCAACTTTCTCATACATCGCGATGACTTGCGGTCGAATCACTGAACTGTCAAGACGTTCTTTTACAACTCGATCATTAATCTCGGCTCCAAGCTTTACCAGTGCATCGTCAGTAACCGCGCGTCGAATAGCCGCCGCGACAGGTTCCGGATCGTTCGGAGGCACAATCAGTCCTGACTCTCCATCTTGCAGCCATTCATCGGCGCAACTCGTATTCGATTGGATCGGAAATGATCCCATCAACATAGCTTCAAGCAGCGACGTACTGGCAGCATCACCAATGCTCAGGCCGATTGAGATTCGTGCACGTCCATGCAACCGCAGTATCTCTTCATGAGCAGAAGAAGGAATCACCTTGATGGCGAGGCCAGTGGAGTGTGCGACAAGTTCGGCAGCCATGCCGACTTCCCACTCCGCCGAGTAAACGGCGATATGATAATCTCTCAGCGAGTCGGCGCATAGTTCGATGGCACGTAGCCCAACCAAAGCACGTCCGGCGTAGCCCTGATAACCTTTCAGCGCGATGAGACGTCTGGACGAGGTCGGCCCCGGCTGCCGAAACTGATGCGCGCTCTGAATGTCGAAGCCCCCCGCGCCCGGCCACACACCCAGAATCTCTCCCTTAAATCCAAACGCGCGACCTAGCTCCACATCCCTTTGACACTCACAGATGTAGTAGTCACAGGCTGGCATCACAGCCTTAATTCTTTCCAGCCCCCAAGACAGACGACTAAAGAGGTATATATCGCTTCCCCAGTTACTGACGAGCCAAGGAGGAAGCTGGTGGTCAAGATAAGTCTTAGCTTGCGCGACGAGATACCCCGGCGTGGTTATCTCTAGCGAATGAATAATATCGGGTTGGAGTCTGCGAATCAGCTGCGCCAAACGCCACGCGCGTTCGCTCCACGCGCGCAAGCTTCCACTTAAAGCTCGCCTGACCAGACCCGCGCCCTTCGACAACGGCCACCCGCTTTGGAAGAAAGGAACAAAGTCATTGAGAAAGTTGACATTCGGATTTGATCTGCCTGAATTAATATAAAGCGTATCATGAACCGTGAGATTCTTCAGGTCAGGATGTAGATCAGCAGTTTTCGCCGGAAACAAATGTACATCCCACCCAGTCCCACTTAGCTGATTGATCCAACGAGCAGTATGGATGTTCTCTGCCATTGCAATGAAAAGAATTCGCAACGCTAATCTTCCCCAAACGCAACTTTAGCTTTTTAGAAGCTCACAGAAACGGCTCGGCATCTCCAATTTCAACAACTCCGCAAACTTAGCCTGTGCCGTAGAGATACTAAAATCGCTTTGAGCCTGTTGCCAAGCGTTCGCGCTGAGCCTCTGCTGCAACTCTGCATCACTCAAGATATGTCCGATAGCCTGCGCCAACTTTTCGGGATCGCTTTTGTCTACGACAAGACCGCATTCATGTTGGCGAAAATACCAAGAAAGGAATGAATCAGACGGAGCATGAACAAGAATCGGGCGCCGGGCAGCTAAAAACTCCCCCATTTTAAAGGGCGCTGAGGTTCTTATTACTGCAGGGTAAGGCGAAGTAAATGCTAACGGAAGAAAAAGTATATCAGATTGTTTTTGAATGCCGGGCATTGCTGATGCAGATTCCTGCTCATGATAAACAACCGGCCCGGCGATCCCCTTGGCGGCCAATTCGAGCGGAGAGCTTACAGTATAGAGATGCAGTTTTATATTCGCTCGATTGAGCAGCTTGATCGCTTGCAACAGGTTCCGAAAAGCATCAAAGTGTGCATCATAGATGGCACCTGTGTACGTGATGCTAACCTCGTCGCCCTGCTTGCTGGCAGGCGCAGGCGGCACTTCTTCATATTTTGACAAGTCACAAGGATTATGAATAACTACAGCTTCAACTCCATAGCGGCGGCGAAGCTCATCGCACATAAAGCTGTTAAGGGTAACAATACCAGCCGCCCTTCTTAGCAACAATGGTTCAAGTCGTTGAGCAACATACCTTACGAGCGGATTCTCCCATTCCCGATAAGAATAATAATCACACACATAAGCATAGAATGGAACATCAACTAGTTTGCTCGCCAGATACCCTGCTGGCAGATTCAACACATCACCTGTAAAGCTTATTACGGCATCGCATTTTTCGCTTTTAATTATCTTAGCGATATGTCTTGCGCGCGAGATGACGGAAGGTAAGATGTTTACGGCTTCGCGCCACTTAGCTAACCCGAAACGAGTGCCCCGCTTGAAAAACTCGGTATGCGGATAATAATGATACTTACTGGGCAATGCGTGTGAAGCGTTATAGCTGCTAGCGCCGATGTCGTAATCCGGCCCGGAAATCAAACAGTAGCTGTCGGGATCGAAATCTTTCAGGAGACGGTAGATAAGCATTGCCTGCCCGGATGCTGACGGCGGCAGGATATGAGAAATCAAGGCAAACTTCATGCGAGTGTAAAGAGATGCATCTCCCTCAAAGGAATCGAGTAACCTTTGACGTAACACCTTACTAAGCTTACGACCGCAACTGCTATAGCTAAAAATCATGGAGATTAATTCGTGTCAGTTTTGGCCCAAGTCATGTACTCAACCAATCCCTCTCTTATATCAACGGTCGGATTGTATCCTAACATCCGAGACGCCGCCGAAATGTCAGCACGGCTGTGGCGCACATCGCCCTTGCGAGGCGGTCCGTGTTCGATTATAGGTGGCAAATCGCTCGCATCGCGCATCAACTCTACTAGAGCATTGAGGGTGATCGATGTTCCAGAAGCGATGTTGAAGGCGCCGGAGACGTTTTTACTCTGAGCAGCAAGCATATTGGCTTGCGCTACATCACGCACGTTGACAAAGTCGCGTGTTTGCTCACCATCACCGAAGACGATCAGTGGCGAAGCGTGCAGTAGCCTATGAGCGAAGATCGGGATCACGTTGCCATAAGCGTCGTAACGTTGATTGACACCGTAAACATTGAAGTAACGCAGACAAACGGCCTCCAGATCGTACAGTTTGGCATAAGCCAGACACATCTTCTCAGCCGCTAACTTGCTGGCGCCATACGGGGAATCCGGCTCGACCGGATGGTCTTCACG
>JACDAW010000439.1 GCA_013695245.1 Pyrinomonadaceae bacterium
TGTGAACTTCAGATTCAGTCGGCGGCAAATCCAAAGCTCGCCCGCCGTCTCCGGCAGAGCAACCGGAGACGGTGAAAACTTAGATTTATCTTCGCTACGATTAACTTCTCGCCGCGTTGTTTTGTGAAAGATAGCGCGACGGATGCGCAAACACGCTTCGCTGATTTACGCCGACATGGACGGACTCAAAAAGATCAACGACACCTACGGGCACAATGAAGGCTCGTTGGCAATTACGAAGGTGGCTGAAATCTTGCGCCAAACGTTCCGCGAATCGGACATCATCGCCCGTCTCGGCGGAGATGAATTCACGATCTTAGCGACCGGCATCTTTCCTGAGAAAACAAACGTCGTCGCCAACCGTTTGGAGGAGAATCTGGCAAACTATAACGCGGAGGGAAATCATCAATACGATTTGTCGTTGAGCTTCGGAATCATTAACATTGACCCGGACAACGAGCTCTCTGTCGAGGAGTTGGTCGCCAAAGCAGACGAAGCCATGTATAAACATAAACGCAGCCGCCGCAAATCTCTCGCTCGAAGAGTTGAGGTGTAAGAGGAGCGGCAGTCCGCCACGTCCGGCGATGGCGCGTCGTGAGGCGCTAACGCGTCAACCGTTCTGGTGTCCGAAAGTTTGAGGGAAAACTTCATGTGGGAAGTGCCGAGAAAACATCAAAGAGTTCCCGTCTTGTTTGAAGTGGTTTTGGAAGCAACATCGGGAAAACATGACGCGCGCATGAGCGACATTAGCATGGGCGGTTGCTACATAGACACCATCGGGCATGTGTCAACGGGAGAAGCGGTTGTTTTCAAAGTTAATTTGCCCACCGGACACTGGGTGCAACTGCGCGGCGAGGTTGTTCATCACCTTCCGAACGTCGGAGTCGGGCTGCGTTTCGCTCATCTCTCGGAAGAGGAAGAAATCCTCATCGAACAAGTTGTGCTGGCGCAAGGCGGTGAAGTGACGGCTCGCAGAAGTGAGCCGCGCGAGGCAGACGAGAAATCACGGAAACGAAACACGGCCGCGCGCCGCGTTCTCGTCGCCGATGACGATCCGATGATCCGGCATTTGGTAACCGTCATCGCGCAGAAGGAGGGTTACGTTGTCGTCGCCGCGCGCGATGGGCAGGAGGTTTACAATATTCTGCAAACGGACAACGATTTTGTCGCCGCTATCTTCGATATGATGATGCCACACATTGACGGACTTGACCTTGTTCGCTACGTGAGAACAGAGCAGCGTTTAATGTCAATCCCGGTGGGGATCGTCACAGCCGAGCAAAACCCGAAGCTGTGGCGCGATAGCTTTGATGCGGGCGCAGGTATTTTCCTTCCGAAACCGTTTACAACCGAACAATTGAAATTCATGTTGCGCGTACTGGTCAGTGAAGCCGAAGCGTAAGCTAAGTGCAGGAAAGTGATATTTCTAAGGCAGCCTTTTCCGCCATTTCCTATCTGTCATTAAGATAAAAAGCAGCATATTGAAAGGCCATGCGGCGAGGCGAAACCCCGCCCGCGCGGGTGGCGGCCGGACGCTTGGCGTTGATAAAATAAGTTCCACGATGAGTTCGACGCAGGTTGTATTGCGTTTCGATTCGGGAACGCTGTTGCTAGAGAATACGCACGATTCATATCGTCCCCCGACAATCTTTAAGTGGGATGAAAGAGTTTTGCGCTGGCGCGCTCCGGCGTTGGCCTACCGTCATGTGGTTAAAGAACTAATTCGGCTCCAGACGCCTTACGAAGATTGTGCGCGCGCTTATCAAAAGTTTGACTTCCCTACAAAGCTTCTTGTCGAGCCGAGACCTTACCAGCAGCAAGCGATAGAAGAATGGCGGCGCGCCGAGCGTTGCGGCGTTGTGATTCTGCCGACCGGCGCAGGCAAGAGTCTCGTCGCTCAGATGGCGATTGAGCTTTCCAAACGCTCGACGCTTGTTGTCGTTCCGACCATTGACTTGATGAATCAATGGTATGACCTGCTACTCTCCTGCTTTCAAGCGGAAGTTGGACTAATCGGCGGCGGCTACTTCGAGGTGGGCGCGCTGACGATTACGACTTACGCTTCGGCATTTCGTTTTATGGAACGCTTGGGCAATCAATTCGGACTCGTCATCTTCGACGAGTGTCATCACCTTCCGAGCAGCGTCTATCGCTACGCCGCCGAAATGTCACTCGCGCCTTTTCGATTGGGACTAACGGCGACGCCGGAGCGCGCCGACGGCGCTGATCATCAACTCGAACGATTGATCGGCCCCATCGTTTACCGACGCGAAGCGCACGAACTCGCCGGTGAGTATCTGTCCGATTACCAACTCGCGCGCATCAACGTGCGGCTCAGCCCTGAAGAGCGAAACGTTTATGAAAGAGAGAGGAACATCTTTCGGCAGTTTTTAAGAGAACAGCGAATCGAACTCTCAAGCCTCTACGGATGGCAGATGTTTATTGCCGCGAGCGCGCGCAGTGAAGCGGGGCGGCGCGCGATGCAAGCCTACCGCGAATCGAAACGCA
>JACDAW010000468.1 GCA_013695245.1 Pyrinomonadaceae bacterium
CCGTCAGCGCGTTTCGACAGACGATGAACCGCGTTGGCGACGAGTTCTTTGCCCGTGCCTGATTCGCCCGTGATCAAAACGGAAGCGTCAGACGGCGCAACGCGCTCAACGAGGCGAAGCGCTTCGCGCATCGTCTCCGAGGCGGAGACAATCTCCGGCATCTCGGACGTGCGCGCGAGTTGCTGGCGCAAACGTTGATTGTCAACTCGCAGGCGGCGCTTCTCCGCCGCCTGTTTGATTAACGCTTCGAGTTCCGTGATGCGGTAAGGCTTCGAGAGATAATCGTAAGCGCCGAGCTTCATCGCTTCGACGGCCGTCTCAACCGTTGCGTAGCCCGTCAGCATAATCATTTCAGGCGGGTTCGCTCGCTCGCGCACGCGGCGCAAAAGTTCTAATCCATCCATGCGTGGCATGTTGATGTCGCAGAGCAACACGTCAACGGCTGCTTCTTCGAGTTGACCAAGTGCGGCTTCGCCATCGGTCGCCACCTGCGTCTCAAATCCGAGGCGGGCGAGCTCTTTTTCCAAAACGAGGCGCAAGTTCGTTTCGTCTTCAACGACGAGCACCTTGGTCGGACGTTGCGTATCGTTCAAATCCGTCGTTCTCCGTCTTTTGTAACTGCGGGTAAGCGAATCATAAACGTGCTTCCGCGTCCCATTGCTGATTCCACGCCGAGCGTCCCGCCGTGCTCCGTTACAATACCATAACACACAGCGAGTCCGAGTCCTGTTCCTTGCCCGACCTCTTTTGTGGTGAAGAACGGGTCGAAGATTCTCGTCAAATGTTCGGGCGCGATGCCTGCACCGGTGTCGCTGATCTCGATCAGCACATCTGAATTTTCGTTGTGCGCGCGAAACGTGAGCGTGCCGCCTTCAGACATCGCGTCAATCGCGTTGGTGGCGAGCGCGATCACGGCTTGCTGCAATTGGCTCACATCGCCGGAGACAAGCGGCAAATCCTCATCCGTTTCAACCTCAATCTTCACACGTTCGCCGCGCCCTTGATGTTTAACTAAGCGCGCCGCCGATTCCAGCAGCGAACTTAAATCAACGGGCGCGAATTGCCCGGCGCGCACGCGGCTAAAATCGAGCAGCCCATTTGTGATCGATTTACAACGGAAAGCTTCGCTGTGGATCAGTGCGAGATACTCGCGCAGGTTGTCAACGTCTGAAGAGTTATCGAACGTGCCTTCCTCAACGCGCGACTGGAGCGACTCGGCGCACGCTGAGATCGTCGCTAACGGGTTATTGATTTCATGCACGACGCCCGCCGCAAGTCGCCCGACGGCCGCAAGCTTCTCGGCGCGCGCCATGTGATTGCTCGTCTCGACGCGCTCTGTCACGTCTTCCCCCACTGTAATGACGTGTGTTACATCTTCTCCTCCGTCGCCAGCGTGCATCGGAATCTTGCTGATCATCCAATGCTTCGTCGTCCCGTCCGGTGCGTGCGTTCCCTGCTCGATGCGTTCGAGCTTTCCCGTTTGAAAGACGCGCGCAAACTCCGCTTCTAAAGTTTCGCGCGGCTGCTTCGTCAACACGTCAAAGATATTGCGTCCCAGCGCCGCGCCTCGCGGCACGCCGAGTCCGCCGAGTTCGCGGTTGCGATTCCACGCGACGATCTGGTAATCGCGGTCAATGGCGTAGAGCGAAAGCGGAAGGCTATCAATGATCGCTTCGGTGAAACGTCGTTGCGCTTCGACTTCGGCGGTGCGTAATTCGACTTCTTTTGCGAGATTCTGCGAAGAGAGGCGAGCCGTTTCGTAAAGCGTTGAGATGTGCGCGGAGAGCGCGGCGAGTTGCGCGGCGGCGTCAACGAGGCGTGCTTGGGCTTCGCTAAAATCTTCCGCGCGGTCGAAAGCAACTACAAGCGCGCCGAGCGTTACGCCGCCGAAGCGCAACGGCGCGGCGTATTCAAGCTTGTGCGCTTCATCTTGCAGAAAGAAGTGTTCGCGGTCTTCCATGCGCGCGGCATTAGACGGCGCGGCGCTCAGCCATTCGCGCAGACGATTACCGTGCAGTAAATTTTCACCTTCCGCCACTCCCTCGCGGTCAAACACACATACGTGCTCTCCGCTGCTCGCCGCGCTCTTCACGATGGCCGCGCAAAGGGACGCTTCCGTGCCTTCAAACGTTGCACCAGCGACACGGCGCGCGACCTGCAAAGGTTCGAGCGCGTGGAGAAGTCCGCGACCCAAGTCAGCGAGAAAACCAAGCTCGATGTTGCTGCCGACTAATTGCTCTTCGCGCCCGGCGGCTTCGAGTTGGATTGAGACGCGCGAAAGCATTTCCTGTGGCGCGAAAGGTTTGGCAACGAAGTCATCAGCTCCGGCAGCGAACGCTTCCACTTTGCGCTCCTCGTTCGCAACGGCCGAAGTAATGATAATGGGCAACCGTTTCGTTAGGGCTTGCGCGCGCAGCAAACGGCACAAAGCGAGACCGTCGATCTCCGGCAGCTGCGTGTCGAGCACGATCAAGTCGCAGCTCTCTATGTGCAGCAGGCGCAGAGCTGTCGGGGCTTCCGAAGCGCCGACCACAAGGTAGCCTTCCTGCTCAAAACTGTGCTGCAAGCGGGCGCGCGCCTCCTCATCAGCATCTACGATGAGCAGCGTGTGGTTTTCTTTGGAAACAGTGTAAGGAGCTGACATGCTTTCCCGGTCGGGCGTATAACGTTTTAAGTTTTAGCGACTCGGCAGTCCGCGATTCGCTCTCTTAACTAAGAATTGAAAGCGATACGGGCGGGAAAGTCAAGAAACA
>JACDAW010000498.1 GCA_013695245.1 Pyrinomonadaceae bacterium
CAACCTGCCTTCATCAATTGCGCCGCAGGGGGCAGTAACTGTGACGCTTGAATATCGCCTGCCGGTCGAGAAAAATAACGGCTTGACGAGCGTTTCATCTGAAGGCTCGCAGTTTTTACCGCCTGCCTTCTGGTATCCGACGCCCAACACACCGTTTACCGCGCGCGGAGCAGACACCGCGCCGTTTCGCTTATCCGTAACGCCAGCGCAGAGTGAAATGGTTTTGTCATCCGGGAAAGATAATGTTGATGTCGGTTCGTTCGTTCAATCGCTCAACGCGCAACCTTTTTTCGTCACCGGCCAATGGGATTTAGTGAATGGCGAAGGCGAGGCGCGCAATGTCAGCGCGTATCTCTTGCGTGGCGCGACACCAGAAGAACGTCGTCGTGCGGATGAATTCATTAAATTCGCGGCGGCGGCGCGCGCGTATTATGCCGGATTCTTGGGGGCAGCTCCCGATGTCCCCGTGCGGCTCATTGCCGTGCGGCGCGGCGGCGGTTTCGATGATGCGGGCGCGGTGCTTCTCGATGCTTCCGCGTTTCGCCGCTCGAAGATTGATGCGGCGACCGCGCTTAACATTGCCGATGCGATGGCGCGTTTGTGGCTCGGCGGCTCGACGATTGTGCGCGGCGAAGGCGCAAGCGTTCTGCGCGAAGGTCTTGTGCGACATCTTGCGACGGGTTTTATCGAACGTCAGTTCGGAGCAGAGGCGGCCGCCGCCGAACGCTTGCGCGAGCGCATCGCTTACGCGGCGATTGCGAAGCGCGACGCCTCACTCCGGGAAAGCACGCCGCTGCTTGATACGCATTTTGCCTCCGCGCTCAATAAAGGCGCTCTCGCGTGGGCGCTCGTTGAGCGCGCGATGGGGCGCGATGCGTTCGTCGCCGCGCTCCGCGCGCAACTTAAAACTGACAACGCTTTGACGCTCGCGGGAGCGCGCGCGGCGCTCGTCGAACGCGGCGATGCGAGCTTCAAAAATACGCTTGATTATCTTTTCGACCAGCCGACGAACACGGACTTGCTCATCGGTTTGCCACAAGCACGCGGCGGCGAGTGGGTGGCGGCGCTGCGCAACACGGGTTCCGCCGAGGTGACAGTCAATGCGCAGGCGACGACCGAGCGCGGCGAACGTCTTAACGTTGCGGTTAAAATCCCAGCGCGCGATTTCTCCGAAGCGCGCTTTCGCACGGCTTCACGCGTCGTGCGTGTCGAAGTTGATCCCGAAAAACTTTACCCGCAGATCGATTACGGAAACGACACGGCTCCGCGCGCCCGCGCCGTTGATGAAGCGCTCGCTGATGCGCGCGCAGCTTTTTCTCGCGGCGACTTCGCCGGAGCAGAGCGCGCGGCGCGTGAGGCTTTAGCGGTTGCGCCCGTGTCGCAAGAAGCGCGTGTTCTCGCAGCGCGCGCTGCCTTAAGCTCAAACAAGTTGGATGAAGCTGAGAAAGATTTTCGTTCCGCGCTCGACGACCGCTTACCGACCGCATACGCGCTCGCGTGGAGCAACATCGGTCTTGGCGAGATCGCTTTGCGAAAGAATGGAGCGGCGGAAGCGTTGAAGCGTTTCGACGAAGCGGTGCGCGCCGATGCAGAATATGCTTCCACCTCAGACGCGCGCCTCAAGCGAATCCGCGCCGAGTCCATCGGCTCAAACGCGCCTGCGCCGGATGAATCTGCCAAAGCGTTTATCGCCAATCTCGACCAAGCGATTCGCGGCGGGCGGAAAGCCGATCTCGACCGCTTAATATTGACGGGCGAACTTGTTGACTTCTCGAAAGGCATCGTCGGCAGCCAGCCGCAAGTTTGGCAGACACGCGTTTTGCGCACGGAGATGGCGAGCGGCAATCGCCTTCTAGCCGATGTCGAGATCACAACGCGCATACTCGATCAGGATCGGAAGGGAACGGCCGTGCTCGTCTTAACGCGCGGAAACGCAGGTTGGAAATTAGCAGACGTGCAGTTCTTTGAAGTTAGATGATTGAAGCGCAAGAGTTACACCAGATCGAACGTCGCGCGGCGCGCATCAAATTGTTGCTGATGGATTGCGACGGCGTGCTTACGGACGGGCGCATTGAGCTTCTCGCAAGCGGCGACGAGCAGAAAAGTTTTCACACGCGCGATGGCCACGGGCTAGTGCTGTTGCATCGCGCCGGGCTACGCTCAGGAATAATCTCCGGGCGAAGTTCAAAACTTGTCGAGCGGCGCGCGCAAGAATTAGGAATAACTTACGTGCGTCAGGGCACGTGGAACAAGATCGAAGACTTCCGCGAAGTGTTAGCCGAAGCCGACGTAAAGGAATCGGAAGTCGCCTTTATTGGAGACGATGTGACGGATATACCGTTGATGCGCCACGCAGAATTGGCCGTTGCGGTCGCTGATGCCGTTGAAGAGACGCGCGCGGCGGCGCATTATGTGACAAGGTTGCCGGGCGGTTTCGGCGCGGTGCGCGAGGTCACGGAATTGATTCTCAAAGCGCAAGGAAGATGGAGCGAACTGATGCGCCGATATACCGAAGAATAAATTATCATCGCAACGGACGCGATAAATTCTGGCAATGGGTGTTTCAGCAAAACGCGGTGTTGGAGGCGTCAGTCAATTCTTTACCAAGGCGGGTTTCGGGGAAAAGATTACAATGAGTGATATTCAGCATTCGATCTTATTTGTGGAAGACAGCACTGACACGCGCGAACTCGTCGAGTACACTTTGCGGCAAGAAGGTTTCCAAGTAACGACGGCACAGACGGGCGACGACGGGTTAAAACTAGCGAGCGCGAATTCCTACGCGCTGATTTTGTTAGACGTCGGCTTGCCAGACAAGGACGGGCTTGAACTCTGCCGCGAGATTCGCAAGTTTGATTTACAAACACCCGTTCTACTTTATACGGCTTTCGCCGATCTGCTCGACAGCGAAGAGGCGAAGGCGGCGGGCGCGCAAGGCTGCCTGCGCAAGCCGGAAGACACCTCGCGCCTCGCCTCCGTGATACGAACATTCGTTGAACAATCAGACGAGCAAACGTCGAAGAAGCTAGTTTGACACTGTGGAGCGAGGCAAAGTATCTTTTGCCATACGCAGTTTGAAATTATTAAATCTAGCTGCGTTTCAATTTAAGCGGGAGTGGCGCAATGGTAGCGCAATAGCTTCCCAAGCTAAAGGTTGCGGGTTCAAATCCCGTCTCCCGCTTCAATAATCAACATTTGTTTCTCGCAAAGCGAAATTTGAAGCGCGTGCTAGAGTAATAAAGATTCTCTGGCTGGCATCGGTGGCAAGAAGGAGTTGGCTATGGCAGGTGAATCCGGCTTTACCGTGATGTGTCCGTGTTGCGAGGCAACGCTCGTCGTTGACCGCGAGACGGGAGCGATTATCTCTTCTGAAGAGAAACAAAAACCAATCGCATCGTTTGAAGAGATGGCGCGCGGCATGGAGAAACAAAAACAGGTGCGCGACCAACTCTTTGCGCAAGAACTCAGTTCGCAGAAGGATCGTGAACGATTGTTGGAGGAGAAATTTCGTGAAGCGATGAAGCGCGCCGACAAAACGAAAGACGAACCTTACCGTAATCCGCTCGATATAGACTAAAGATGATACCATTCATCGCGTCTAACTTCGTTCGTAAAAACTGAGCGACGAATCGCCCTGTCGCACAACGCGCCAACGTCGCAACTCGCCGTAAGCGTCCTTCAATTCATTTTTATGGTGGTGCTCGGCGATAAGCACGCCTTCCGCGGTTAGCACGTTTGAGTCGGACGCGCCAACCGTTGCGAGTGCCGGAGCATAGTCGAGCGTGTAGGGCGGGTCGAAATAGATTACGTCCCAAGCTTCCGCTTCACGCGCCTGCGCCCGCCGCAAAAACTCGCTCGCTTCGCTCATCACAACTTCCGTTTCATCCTCCGGCACGCCGCACAGATCGAGATTCGCTTCAACTAACCCGCACATCTTCCGCGAACGATCAACAAAGGTAACAAAACTTGCGCCCCGCGATAAAGCTTCAATGCCGACTGCGCCCGAACCCGCGCACAGATCGAGGAAGCGCGCGTCTTCGATGCGTGCCACGATGATATTAAAAAGCGTTTCACGCAAGCGGTCGGAAGTCGGGCGCACTTGCATTGACGGCGGACTTTTCAAGTTGCGCCCGCGATATTGTCCGGCAATTATTCGCACAAGCTTTAATAAACGGCGGAAGGCATAAATCTATATTACAAAAGAAGCGACAATAATTTATTAACCGATGTTCGCTAAACCGAATCGCGCATCTCCTTGCACGCGCTCGATCATGCGTGAGGTTTCGCGCGTGCGCCGCTTCGCTGAAAAGTAGTGCTCGGCTTCGCGGCGCGCTTCTTCTAAAATCTCGATGTCGCGCACAAGGTTGCCGATGCGAAACGTAGGGATGCCCGATTGCCGCGTGCCCATCACTTCGCCGGGGCCGCGTATCTCTAAATCTTTTTCAGCGATGCGAAAGCCGTCAGAAGTTTCTTCCATGATGCCGAGTCGTTCGCGCGCAACGGAAGTTTGTTTGTCGGAGGCTAAGAGCACGCAGAAACTTTTCTCCGCGCCGCGCCCGACTCGCCCGCGCAATTGGTGAAGCTGCGACAAGCCGAAACGCTCGGCGTGTTCGATCACCATGATGGAAGCATTAGGCACGTCAACACCGACTTCGACGACCGTAGTTGCGACGAGAATTTGAATCTCGCCCCCAACGAAGCGGCGCATCACGTCGTCCTTCTCGGCCGTTTTCATCTTGCCGTGAATGAGTCCGACTGTGAAGGTGGGAAAGATGCGGTCGCGCAGATGTTCGTACATGCGCGTCGCGTCTTTTAAATCCATCTTCTCCGATTCTTCGACGAGCGGATAGACGACGTAAGCTTGCCTCCCTGTGCGCACCTCACGTTCGACCCCCTTATAGATTCCGGCGCGCTGATCTTCGCCGCACACAACGGTCTTTACGGGCGTGCGTCCCGGCGGCAACTCATCAATTACGGACACGTCCAAATCGCCATAGACGGTCATCGCAAGGCTGCGCGGAATCGGCGTTGCGGTCATTACGAGCACGTCGGGGATCGAACCATTGTCGCCCTTGTCGCGCAGCGCAGCGCGTTGCAGCACGCCGAAGCGGTGTTGCTCGTCAATCACAACGAAGCCGAGTTTGTGAAACTGAACTGATTCTTGGATGACGGCGTGCGTGCCGATGCAAGCGTGAATCTCGCCTTCGGCGATCTCGCCGTGAAGCTTCCGCTTTTCGCTTTGACGCAAACTTCCCTTGAGTAATTCGACGCGGTAAGGCGTGGAGGCGAGCATTCGTTTGATGTTGCGTGCGTGCTGTTCGGCGAGAATTTCGGTCGGCGCCATCAATACGGTTTGATAACCGTTCTCCATCGCCGCCATCATCGCGGAAAGCGCGACCGCAGTTTTACCCGAACCGACATCGCCTTGCAGCAAACGGTTCATCGGCGCATCGGATTGCATATCGTCGAGGATGCGGCGCACGGCGCGTTCCTGCGCGCCCGTCAGAGTGAAGGGAAGGATGGAGTTCATCGTTGCACGCACACGCTCGTTGATTTCAATCACTGCGCCCTTCGGCTCTTTGACGCGCGCATCGCGGCGAAGGGCGATGGCGAAGGCGACCCAGAAAAACTCCTCGAAGATCAAGCGCAAGTGCGCGGGGCTGCGCGCCGTTTCATACAGCTTGAGCGGCGCGTCTTCAGTTGGGAAATGGATGCGCCGTAATGCTTCAGCGCGATTGATCAAATTCTGGCGTGCGATCAATTCAGGGGGCAGCGTCTCTTC
>JACDAW010000215.1 GCA_013695245.1 Pyrinomonadaceae bacterium
CGCGAACAACTGCACGCGAAACGCACGGGGCGCTCTTCCAATACTTCAAAATCAATTGCGCCGAGCGCTGCACGCAGCATGTCGGCGGGAGTTGCGCCCTCGCGGACGAGTTTCGTCGCGTGCGGTGTCTGGCTCACCGACTCTTCAATGCGGCGAATGATCTTCTCATCTGCGCCGGGCATGATCTGGACGACAAGTCCGCCCGCCGCATCAACGAAAGTTTCGCCATTGCCGTTGGCGCGCACCAGCACACCGAGCGAAACGGCCGACGGAAGTTGTTCGGACTTCGTCAAATAGTAGGCGAAGTCTTCCGCGATTTCTCCCGAAGTGATCGGAACCGAGCCGCGATACGGATCGCGGTAAAGCCCCATCTCGTAGCCCGATTCGTATGTCACGTAGAACATGCCGTTGCCGATAATGCCGCGCACGTCAAACTTGCCCTGTGCGTTCAGCGCTGCATCCGCTTCCGGATTGCGCACGTAGCCGCGCACCGTGCCTTTCGCGTTCGCTTCGGCCGTAATGCCGCCGATTGCGCCGTCACACACGATCTGCACGGTGAGCCGATCTAATTCTTTGAGTCCTGAGCCTAGCAGCAACGCGCCGGTCAGCGTGCGCCCCAGCGCGGCCGTGGCCGTGTTTAATGTGCGATGTCTGCGTGCTGCTTCGCTCACTGTGTTTGTTGTTACCGCCGCCATACAACGCACCGCGCCATCGGCGGCCGTGGCGCGCACAAGTCGATCTTCTCTTATCTCTTTTTGTTCGCTCAAAGCTCTCTTCCTAACTGAAATTAGTCAATGATTAGATGAAGGCGAAGCGGTTTTGGTTCTCGCCCCGTTAACCCTCATCAATGAGTCTCGGCAAACTCGTCATAAAGACGCGCATGGGTTATAATTAACATACAAAACTGACTGATAGTTTAGAGTTATATTAGCACGGCTGCTCTTAGAGTAATCTCTCAAGTTGTCCCCTGTATTGCACTGAAAACCAAAGCGAACACAATATCTTGCGTTTACCTATTGACAGCCGAAAGCGAGTGAGTTATATTGCGCCCCGCTTTAGAGGGAACGCGCTGGCGGGCGAAGACGCCCCGTTTGAGGGTCGCTCGCAGAGGGCTTTTTGTCTCTAAAAACCAACCAACCGAAGCGACCGGAACAGTAGAAATAATCTTGATGTTTTAGTGACGCGATTGCCTTACGCGAAGGGCGCGTCGTCCTCGAAAAATTGATTCAAAGACTCGCACGGGCTGCCAAACGCGAACGGCGCCCGAAGACGAGAAAGGCAAATTAAGGGAATGAGCACAGCGATTGAACCGAAAGTCTCAACGGGAAGCACTGTCGGGCTGCCGCCTCAGAAGACGCGGAAAAGCGCAGGAGGGAGCACGCTCGGACTAAATGCTCGGCGTGTGATCAGCAAGCGTTATGCGATGAAAGATGCGCAGGGTGAGCCAATCGAAGAATGGTCTGACATCGTGCGCCGCGTCGTCGGCCACGTCGCGCAAGCTGAACGGGACACGGCAAAGCAAGATGAATTTTACGCCGCGATGTCCGACATCATGCTCGAACGACTCTTTGTGCCCAACACGCCCTGTCTCGTCAACGCTGGCAAACCCTCCGGTCAACTCGCCGCGTGCTTCGTTTTGGACGTACCTGATTCAATCGCTGGGATCATGAAGACTGCGACCGACGCCGCGATCATTCATCAGACGGGCGGAGGCACGGGTTTTACGTTTGAGAAGCTTCGTCCGAGTGGCGCGATGGTGCGCTCGACGCACGGCGTCGCCTCCGGCCCCGTCTCGTTCATGAACATCTTCAACACGACGACCGATACGGTGAAACAGGGCGGCGTTCGACGCGGGGCGAATATGGGCATCATGAGATGCGATCACCCAGACGTGCTCAATTTCATTCACGCGAAAAACGATCAATCGTCTTTGACGAACTTCAATATCTCCGTCACCGTGACGGATGAATTTATGAAAGCGGTTGATGCGGGCGAGTGGTTTCAGTTGCGCTTCGGCGGCGAAGCGTGGAGGCAAGCTGCCTATGATCCGGTCGCGGACGGCGATTATGCCGTTTATCGCCGCACAGATGGTACGACTGTTACGTTCCGTGACCGCGCCGCGTTTCAAGAATCTGATCTCTCCGCGACGACGAAAGAAGAACCGCCGCGTCCCGGCATGGTCTATGCGCCGGACGTGTGGAATCGTATTGTCGCCAGCGCGCACCGCTATGCGGAGCCGGGCGTGATCTTTATTGATGAAGTTAATCGCCACAATCACATGATCAAGTCTATGGGGCCGATTGCGGCGACTAATCCTTGTGCTGAGCAGGCGCTCCACTTTAACAACTCGTGCAATCTCGGCTCGATTGATCTGGCGAAATTCTACAACGCGGAGACGCAGGTTGACTGGGAAGCACTGGGCGAAACGATTCACTGGTGCGTGCGTTTTCTCGACAATGTGATCGACGTGTGCGCGTGGCCGTTGCCGGAAATTGATGATGTCGTGAAGCGGACGCGCCCCGTCGGGCTTGGCGTAATGGGCTTTGCCGATCTATGCATCCAGCTAAAAATCATGTACGGCTCGTCCGCTTCAATTGATTTAATGGATGAAGTGATGAGCTTCGTGCGCCGCGAGTCGTGGCTCGAATCGTGCCGACTCGGAGCGGAAAAAGGAGTCTTTCCTGAATACTCTCCGAACAAAGAAAACTACGACGAATTCTTGCGCAACGAGATCGGCATCCCGACTGATATGCTCAGCCCGCGCAACTACGAGGTGACGACGATTGCGCCGACGGGCACGATCTCACTCGTTGCGGAAACATCATCGGGTATCGAGCCAAATTTCTCATGGGCTTACGTGCGCGAAGACACTTTAGGCAAACGCACCTACGTGCACACGCTCGCGGCCGAAGCTTTGGGGATGGATGTTGACCAGACGGATCAGGACTCGATTGACCGCGCGGCCGAACACGTCGTTAGACATGAAACTGAGCTGCCTTCCTATTTCATCTCGGCGATGGACATCTCGGCAGAACAGCACGTGCACGTGCTCGCCGCCGCGCAGCGCCACGTTGATAACGGCGTGTCGAAAACTTGCAATGGCGCGAAGGATGACACGGTCGAATCGGTTGATCGTCTTTATCATCTTGCGCGTGAACTCGGTTGCAAAGCTGTGAGCTACTACCGCGACGGATCGCGCGACAGTCAGGTGTTGACGGCAGTTAAGGGCGCGGAGCAGAAAGGTGAGATGGCTTGCGATCCTTTAATCGCAAGTGAAGCGGTAATTACCGAAGCTGAAATCGAATCTTCCGATAAAGAATCGTCTGCTGCGGTTGAAACTGCTGTACGGCAAGCAGCGATGTCCGCGCTGCCTTCGTCTCGAACCACAAATCAAGTCGAACGGGTCGAGCGTCCGCGCGAGTTGCGCGGGGCGACATGGCAGATACCGTTTGACGGTCAGAATTTGTACGTTACCGTGAACCACAACGGCGAGCAGATTCTCGAAGTCTTCGCCACGGGGCCGATCTCCGGCGGCGTCGGACTTCTCGCCTCGAAGATGTTGCGCGGCGGATTTGACGCGGTTGAAGTCGCGCACAGTCTGAATAAAGTTACGGGAACGCACTCCGTCTGGTTCAACGAGCGATTGCTGACAAGTCCTGAGCAAGCGGTCGCCGAGTGCGTCATGCTCACGTCACGGCGTTTAACGAATCAGCCGGATTCAGCGCGCGCCACGAAGGGCGACGCTTACGCGCAGCCGACGATCAAAGTTGAAACGAGCGGCAGCGGGATGAATTCGATGATCGGCGTGTGTCCTGAATGTCACGGGCAACTCGAACACGCTTCGGGATGCGATTCCTGCCGCGACTGCGGTTACTCGAAATGTAAGTAGAAAAGTTTGGCGCGATAAATTTTCGCGGGGCGGTCAGACAAACTGGCCGCCTTTTTGTTTTCAAACTTACTTTTGCATCTTAGCGGCGCGCATAAGAAAGTAATAGGGTTGATCGCATTTTGCGATGAATGCGGGTTATGATTGTTATCTCAATTAAACAAGGATAGGTTCAACGTTCGGTGTCCGTTTCGCTGCCCGCTTCCAACATAAATCCCCCGCCGCCCGCGAGCACCAAGCCTTCGCCGCAATCTTCGTTCGCCGCGCTCTCGCACCGCGATTTTCGCCTTTTCTGGTCAGGGCAATTTATCTCCATCGCCGGATCGCAGATGCAACTCATCGCGATCAATTGGCACGTCTATCTGCTAACAAAATCTGCGTGGGCGTTGGGGATGGTCGGCCTCGTGCGCGTCGTGCCAATCGTTTTGTGCTCGCTCTTGGGTGGCGTGGTCGCCGATTCGGTTGATCGCAAGCGCTTGCTGATCTTTACGCAGACGGTGATGCTTGTAAGCGCGGCGACGCTCGCGCTCCTGACGTGGGCGGGACTTACGAGCGTGTTGCCGATCTTTTTGTTGACCGCGCTTGCGTCGGCGGCGACGGCGTTTGACAATCCGGCGCGACAAGCGTTGTTACCTGCGCTTGTCGCGCCGAAATATTTTGCAAACGCGGTGAGCCTTAACTTCGTCGCCTTCCAGATCGCGACGGTTGCGGGGCCTGTCCTCGCCGGATTTGTGCTTGCATCGCGCGGCGGCCCCGCGTTGGTTTACGCCGTGAATGCCTTGACGTTTTTCGCCGTGATCGCGGCTGTCGTGATGATCCGAGCGCGCGGCGCGAACCTTGAGGAAGAGAAGACGCCGGTTAGTTTTGAAGCCTTACGCGAAGGATGGAAATTCGTGTGGCGCACGCCCGTTATCGTGCAGACGATGACGCTTGATTTCGTTGCCACGTTTTTCGCTTCCGCGATGGCGCTTCTGCCGATCTATGCGGCAGACATTTTGCGCGTCGGGCCGCGCGGGCTTGGAGTGTTAGCGGCGGCTCCGGCCGTCGGCGCAGTGCTTACCGGCTTATTGATGACGCGGCGCGGCGGCGAGTGGCACAGGCCGGGCGCGCTCATTCTGTATTCAATCGCTGTTTACGGAGCGGCGACGATTGCCTTCGGAGCATCGAGAAGTTTCTGGTTATCATGTTTGTGCCTCGCCGTCGTGGGCGCGGCCGATACGGTGAGCACTGTTGTTCGGCAGACGATTCGTCAACTCGTTACGCCCGACAGGTTGCGCGGACGCATGACTTCGATCAACATGATCTTCTTTATGGGCGGGCCGCAACTCGGAGAATTGGAAGCAGGAATGGTTGCGCACGCCTTTGGCGCGCCCGTCTCGGTCGTCACGGGCGGCGCGGCGTGTTTGGCGGCCGTTCTCATCGCTGGTTTTAAGGCGAAGGAGCTTTTGAAGTATAAGGTTGCAGACGAACGCCAAACGGCGCGGCAACAGAATGCGAAAGGTTAGCGAGTGGGCGATAGTTTACAGGGCAAAATCGGAGGCACAAAAATAATGTTCATCGGTGGGGCGGTTAAAACCCGGCGTCAACAAACGGCTTTTCTTTTTAATTCAAACGAAAATGATGAAGGCGGAAACGACTCGCTTGAGGATGCGGTTGAAGACGAGCAGGAATACTTGCGCGAGCGTCTGCGTAACGAACTCAAGCGCGAACCGACCGAAGCGGAACTCGACGAGTGGCAGCGACGCCACACGGAAGGATACTGATTGCGGCTTAACTGGAGACTTGAATTAAAACAAGCCGTTGGCAAGAAAGCGAAATTTCTTGGACGATTAAATCGCCACGCGCCGTAATTTGATTTCGGCGGCGTGGCGATTCTCTTTTGTCGTTATTGAATGGCGGGAGTTGACGAAGGAGTGCTGTTGTTCATATCGCCGGTAACGATAATCTTATTATCAACGCTCCGCACGCCGGGAATGCTGGCGAAACGGCGGGCGCGATCTTTGAGAGATTGCGTGTTCACCGTGCCCGTGAGCGTCGCCTTGGTGCCTACAACATCAACGGAAATATCTGCTGCTGATAGTTCGCGGTCTTCAAGAATTCTCTGCCTGATGCGATCCTGTAGCGCGATGCTGTCAACGGGCGTCGCCGTCGGGGTCGTAGTGTTTGTGATCGGCGGCATATTTACCGTTGTCGAAGGGAGAGTGGTCGTCGGAGGTGGCGTGTAAACATAAGGCGTCGGTTGTTGCGCAACGGGCGGAAGCGGCGTTGGCTGAGTGGCCTGCAAAGGAGTCGGTTGGATGGCAAGATTAACGTTCGTGTTTGTGGCGTCGCCCTTGTTCGATAAATACATGAAGAGCAGAGCTGTAAGCGCGACGGCAGTGAGCGCGACGGCGGCGACGACGCCGGTCGAAACTCCGCGCCGTTCTTCCGGGATGCGCGTCGTCTGCTGTTGCACAACCTCACGCCGTGTGGTCGGCGTTTCCACCACGATGCGGCTTTTGCGTTGTTCTTCTTCGTCGTAAGACATAGAGATTCTTCTCCCGTAAATTTTTCGTGTGGCGATGAGCCGGAAAAGCTCCATCGAGGATTATACCTGATTTGCGGGAAGCAATGTTTAATAATAAAAAGCGGACGAGAATAGAAAAGGAATGAAGCTCAACTGTGCAAGCCCCATTCCTTTGTTCAACGCTCTTTAGCGTTTGGAATATGTTAACGTTGGCGTGTGTAGCGGCGATTACGACGTGTGTAAAGATACGAACC
Source organism: Pyrinomonadaceae bacterium (assembly GCA_013695245.1). Taxonomy (GTDB): domain Bacteria; phylum Acidobacteriota; class Blastocatellia; order Pyrinomonadales; family Pyrinomonadaceae; genus JACCYN01. Next base: position 6,647 of record JACDAW010000215.1, read on the forward strand.
TCCGGCACCGGCCGCTGCGCCAATGGCTGCCGCGCGCCGACCGCCAACCGCGCCACCGACACCCGCGCCGAGCGCCGTGCCGCCTGCGACCGTGCCGATGGTGCGCGTCCGCCTGCTGTAGCGCCGACGCGAAGCTCCGCGATTCATCGCGTAGAGCGCGCCGCCGCCGCC
>JACDAW010000534.1 GCA_013695245.1 Pyrinomonadaceae bacterium
GAGCTGCGTGTCGAGCGTGTGCGCGGTGTTGAGATCGAAATCGTAACGCCCGCGCCAGAAGAAGGTTTTGCCTGTGGCAACGCGCTCGATGTCATCCGTGTTTACTTCACGACGTTTGAAAACTTCAATCTCTTCTGCGCCGAAGTCGCTTCCGACGACGCCGACCACGCGCACGTCCGTAAAGAAACTCGCTGAGAGAGAAAAGTGCGTGGCTGATCCGCCGAGCAGCTTTTCGCGTTTACCGAAGGGCGTCTCGACCGCGTCGAACGCCACCGAACCGACAACGAGCAATGACACTTGAGAATGTCTCCTGAGTCTGTATTTGTGTGAAACGTAAACGAAGTTTTATTACAAAAATCGTCCGCGCGACGGAAACTTACTTTGCGCTTTGAGCCTGCGGCGCGCCGCCGAGATTGCGCAACCCGTCTTCGGCGCGATTGCGGAAAGAGCTATCAGGATACTCTTTAACGAGGCGCGTGAAATAAGCGCGCGCTTCTTCGCGCAGTTTATCGGCAGAGACATTAGGCGCTTGCTTTCCTTTTTTCTCAGACAACAGCAAGCTGCTCATCCCGGCGAGGTAAAGCGTTTCGTCTATACGAGAGAAGTTCGGCGTTCTGGTGAAAATATCAAGACAGCGATCAAGCGCGGCGCGGTAAGCCTTCTTTTGTTTGAAGTAATGACGCGCTACGATCAGATCGTGCATTGACAGCGTTTCCTCTTCCGGGTTACGCACCGTCGCAGGGTCAGGAGCGCGACCGACGCCTTGCGCTTTTACAAACGGAGTGGAGCATCCGAAGACAATAGCGAGCGTGCAAACCAACAAAAGATTTCTTTTCATAATTACACCTTCATTTCAAATTCCATTTCAACGAACGCGCAAAATTCTGAGTTGATTACTGATCGTTTGCCTGCGCCCGGTATTTTTTGATGATCGCATCGAGCTTGTTCGTTGTCGCTTCCGGCCATAGATTTTGCGGCGTCATGATCGCGTGCCGCAACGCTTGCCCGCACTTGCATTTGCGTTCTTCGCCCGCGAGTCTCCGCACGGCTTCAAGCATAATTTTCTGCGCATTGCGCACGTTCTTGTTTAAGTTCTCGATCACGGTTTCAACCGTTACGGCATCGTGCGCTTCATGCCAACAATCATAATCAGTGACGAGCGCAAGCGTCGCATAGCACATCTCCGCCTCGCGCGCGAGCTTTGCTTCCTGCAAGTTTGTCATTCCGATCACGTCCATGCCCCACCTACGATAAACCTCTGATTCGGCTTTCGTCGAAAAGGCGGGGCCTTCCATGCACAAATAAGTTCCGCCACGATGAACTTTAACTTCCGTCGCCGCCTTGCACGCCGATTCCAACACGCTGCCGATCTCATCGCACACCGGATGCGCGAAGGTGACGTGCGCCACGATCCCTTCACCGAAGAACGTTGATTCGTGAGCACGTGCGCGCGTCCGATCAAAGAATTGATCGGGGATCACCATATCAAGCGGCGCATATTGTTCCTGTAGCGAGCCGACGGCCGATGCCGACAAAATGCGCTCGACGCCGAGCATCTTCATCGCGTAGATGTTTGCGCGAAACGGCAACTCCGTCGGGCTGAGACGATGCCCGCGACCGTGACGCGGCAAGAATGCGACGCGAACATTTTCAAGCGTACCGACGATAAACGCATCCGACGGAGAGCCAAACGGCGTCTCGATTCTTACTTCTTCAACGTCTTTTAATTCCGGCATCTGATAGAGACCGCTGCCGCCGATGATGCCGATCCGTGCTGTTGTCATAATGAATGTTAACCGTCGTGGTTCTCGATCCGACTTGAAAATCTAATATGATAAAGCAATAACGTTTAGTGAATTATTCTCACAATGCGGCGTGTTCTATTGCGCGCAGTTTGCCATCTTCTTCGACGAGGCGACAGAGCGGCATGTCCGGATCGTGATAGAACAAACACGTCCAATTTTCGCGCGCGGCTTGCGGGAGCAGACGCTTCTTGGCCGCGAGTGTTTCAACCGGATAAAGATCATAGCCCATGATCCACGCAAGCGGAATGTGGTGGCTGGTCGGCACGAGGTCGGCGAAGTTATAGAGCGTCCGCCCGCCGCTCTCAAGCCGGACGCATTGCATCGTGCGGTTGTGTCCCGGCACGTTTTCCATTCTTAGCCCCTGCACGATTTCGTAATCCGCTGGTTTAAACTCCAACTGCTCGTTCTCTTTCAACGCACGCCAATGCTCAGGCATGTAGCTCACCTGATCGCGTTCGAGCGGATTTTCCGCGTGTTCATATTCGGCGGCCGACACGAAATAGCGCGCGTTCGGAAACGTCGGCACAACGTGACCACGTTCGTCGAGGGTTGTGTTGCCTCCGGCGTGATCGAAATGCAGGTGTGTGTTAACGACGATTGTGATTTCTTCAGGATGATAGCCTGTGACTTTCTCCACTGATTCGCGCAAGCTTCTCTTGCGTTTGATTCCGTAAATCGCCTTAAGCTTTTCCGACCATTTATCGCCGATGCCCGTTTCGATAAGGATGCGCTCGTCCCCTCTTTCGATGAAGAGACAGTTCATGTTCATGCGAATGCGGTTTTGTTCGTCGGGCGGCGAAACGCGCGACCACAGAATGCGCGGCACGATGCCAAACATCGCACCGCCGTCCAAACCGAATTCAGTGTCTGAGACGATCTCGATTCGGAAGTCACCGAACAGCATCGAAAAACCCCTGCGCGTTTTCGCAAACTATTTTGTAAAGACTCGCCGCTTCAACGTCTTGGTCGGGCGTCACGCGGAGTTGTTTGTTGCCGATTCGAGTTTTGACTTCCATCGCTCGATGAAGCTGCGGCAGGTGGCGGCGGAGCAGGCGCTTCTAATTCTCCCTCTGCGCCGGGAAATTGCCCCGCTTGCGATGGAGGCGGCATCGCAACTTGAAAGTCATCGGCAACTTCAACCTTTGACCGCTCCGTGATGTCCTTTAACAACTTCTCGCCTTTTTCTTTTTCAACAGCGGCGCGTGCTATCGCGCGCGGTGATTGCGGACGCGCAGGCATGAGAGGGTTTGCCGCAGGAGCAGCGGCGGCGATGAGAATGTGGCGCGCATGAACTTGTTCTTCCGGTTTGCCGCCCGCTTCGGGAGCTTGTGTGCGGCGCTCATCAACGCGAATGATATGGTAGCCGAAATTCGTTTCGACGATGCCGCTCGTTTCTCCGGCTTTAAGGGCGAGCGCCGCGCGTTTGAATTTTTCGTCGAACGGATCGCTTTTACCGAACCAACCGAGATCACCGCCCGTCTCTTTGCTGCCCGGATCGTCGGAGAATTCTTGCGCCAGAGCCGCAAAATCTTCACCGGCGCGCGCGCGTCTTAAAACTTCTTCCGCGCGCGCGCGCACTTGCGCAAGCTCAGGATGCGCGGCAATGTATTGGTCAACCTCTGCGTCCGTCGCCTTCACGCGCTCGCCCATCTCTTTTGAATACTCGGCGTTCAGCAATCTGGCTTGCTGTAGCATAATCTGCAACTGTGTTTTGCGATTCTTGTCAATGCCTTCCTCCTCAGCTTTGCGCGCTGCGATCATAATGCGCGCCCACTGCTCTTTTTCCTGCTCTAATTCTTCGCCCTCAGGACGCGGCAACTCTTGCGCCTGTAGCGATTTTAAATAAGACTCAAACTCAACTTGATGAACCCGATCTGCGAGATAAGCCCTGATTTGATTATCATCTGCGAGTTGTTCGATTTTCGTAATCTGCTTTTGTTCGGCGTAGTTCTGCGCGAGAACGAGTTTGCGACCAAGTTCAAGCTGCTGCCTGATTTCCGGGCGTTCGGCGATGCCGTGAGCCTTCGCTTCTTCGGCGATAGCGAGAAACTGCCGTAACTCTTTCGCTGCACTCTTACGCGCTTCTTCGCTCGTCGCCAGCCGTGCCCGCGCCTGCGGCGGTAAAGTGTTAACGATCAGTGATAAGTCTTCGGCAGTTATGTGAACGGGTTCGGCGTGGACGCCGCCGTACTTCGACTGCCAGATTCCGGCTGCGAGCAGCACTCCGAAGCCAACAAGAATTGCGATTAAAGCTCTTAGTTTTGAACTCAAAATTAATTATCAGTCCTTTCCTTCAGTGTGCTCAACCAACTCGACGAGCACGCCGTTTGCCGCCGACGGATGAATGAATGCGACGAGGCAATTATCCGCGCCCACGCGCGGCGCATCGTCAATTAAGCGCACGCCTCTTTTATGCAGACGCTCAAGCGCTGCTTTAATGTCAGGCACGCGCACGGCGATGTGATGAATGCTTGCGCCGCGCTTCTCGACGAACTTCGCAATCGGCGATTGATCATTCGTTGCTTCTAAAAGTTCGATGCGCGTCTCTCCGATTGGCAGCATCGCTATGCGCACGCCCTGTTCCGTCACCTCTTCCCTTGCGGCAACTTCCAATCCGAGCGCGTCGCGCCAGAACTTAAGCGCGTCTTCAATTCCCTCTGTCGCAATGCCGATGTGCTCGATCTTCATATCTTTTAGTGTGCAGTAAGCAGAAAGTAGATATGCTTTAAACTGCTCACTGCTTACCGCTCACCTTCATCAACTCTTCGACCGCCGAATACGGGTCACGATCTTTAGCGGCGACTTCTGCAACTAAGCTTTCGAGTTGTTGCGCGGCCATCTCGGATTTTAGTGCGCGCGCCAGCAGACGCTCACGCAAGAGTTCGAGGATGCGCCACCGGGCAACTGACGTGCGGCGTTCAAGCCCTCCGGTCGCCCCCTTCTGAAATTCGTAATAACGTCCAAT
>JACDAW010000014.1 GCA_013695245.1 Pyrinomonadaceae bacterium
GAAAAGTGGCAGATGACTTCTTTGAAAGAAATCGCTTTCGTAATCGGCGGTCACTACGGCGTTTCGTCAGAATTAAAAACGCGCGCCGGACATCTCTGGTCGCTTTCGCGTTTAACCTTTACGCATGAGATGGCGCGGCTCGTGTTAATCGAACAACTTTACCGCGCTTACACGATCACGCGCGGGCTGCCATATCAAAAATGATTTGTGGCTTACTTCATGCATCAATTTAATCGGTGAGCAGGGGCAGGGAGAATAGAGGATGGATAAAAGAAAATTAAAAAGTTATCGAGATAAAATGCTGGCGCGCAGAGAAACTCTTTTCAAGCAGGTAACGGAGACGGAACTTTCAAGCCGCGAACGCGACGCGGAAGTCACGTTCGATCCGGCCGATATGGCGGCTAATTCCTACGCCAAAGAGTTGCTGATCTCGATGACGGCTAATGATCGGCGGTTGCTCGGATTGCTCGACGAAGCCCTAGCGCGCGTCGAATCCGGCGATTACGGATTATGCGTTCATTGTGGCGAACCCGTTCAGGAGAAGCGTTTGGAGGCCGTGCCTTGGGCGCGACATTGTCTGCGCTGTCAGGATTTGCAGGAGCGTGGGCTTTTAAGTGAAGACGAAGAATAGAAAAGCTGTTAGATAGGCAGAACAACGACCCTTGAGTTAGAAGCGCTTCTTCAAATTCAAGGGTCGTTCGCGTAATTTCAGGCGATAGCGTAGCGCGCAAGCGACACGGATTTGAAAACCTATCGAGTGCATCAATTCATCAGTTTATGCGTAACGCGAAATTTCTCCACGATAATTTTAATCAGATGTACGACGCCGCGCTCGCCGTTCTCTATCCGCAGGCGTGCGCGGTGTGCGGCGCAAGCGTCGAGCGACGCAACGACGCTCCTGCGTGCGCGTCGTGTTGGAACAAGACGCGACTATTCTCGGATGAAACTCTGCTCTGCTGGAAATGTGGCGCGCCGGGCAGGGGCGAAGCAGCTGAGAAAGATCGAACGAGCGTGCGTTGCGGCCGCTGCGTGGATGAGAGTTTTACAGCGGCGCGGGCGATTGGCGTGTATGAGGAAGCGTTGCGCGCTGCTGTGTTGGAGTTAAAACGCAAACCTTTTGTTGCCGCGCGTCTTGCCGACCTGCTATTTAAAATTCAAAGACGCTCTCCGCTCAATTCAGCGACGCGCGTTGTGCCAGTTCCGCTTGCGCGTGAACGCGAACGTGAGCGTGGCTTTAATCAATCAGCAGTGTTGGGGCGCTCTCTCGCCGCGCGTTGCAAATTGATTTGTGATGAATGGAGTTTAATTCGCACGACTCACACGTCGCATCACCGCGCCGGAATGGATAGGCAAGGACGACGGGAAACTGTGGAAAACGCTTTCGCCGTGCAACGCCCGCGCTTGATCGAGGGCGAACGCGTTCTTCTTATTGATGATGTGTTAACGACGGGCGCAACCGTTTCTTCCTGCGCCGATGCGCTTCTTGATGCTGGCGCGCGCGATATTTTTGTGCTGACGATTGCCCGCGCCAGCAGTGATTAAAGATGCGATCCGTGTTCTATTCGGATCGCGGAAACAAACAATAGATTGCTGAACACTAAACGCTGATCGTAAGATGTATGTATGAAAACATTGTATCCGCCCGTCGAACCTTTTGCGCAAGGCATGTTGCCTGTCTCTGAACTACATACGATTTATTATGAACAATGCGGCAACCCCGAAGGGCAGCCCGTCGTTTTTCTGCACGGAGGTCCCGGCGGCGGCATTGTGCCGGAATATCGCCGGTTCTTTGATCCGTCAGCGTACCGCATTGTGCTTTTCGATCAGCGCGGAGCGGGTAAAAGCACGCCGCACGCGGAGCTGGAAGAGAATACGACGTGGCACTTGGTCGCAGACATCGAACGCCTCCGTGAGCATCTGAAAATTGATAAGTGGGTTGTTTTCGGCGGTTCGTGGGGCAGCACTCTCTCGTTAGCTTATGCAGAGACGCATCCTGAGCGGGTGGGTGCGCTCGTCTTGCGCGGCATCTTCCTGTGTCGCAAGAAAGAGATCGATTGGTTTTATCAAGAAGGCGCGTCCGCGATCTTCCCTGACGTTTGGCAGCAATTCCTGCATGTGATTCCAGAGGCGGAGCGCGGCCGTTTGCTGCAAGCTTATCACCGTCGGTTGACGAGCGACGACGAGCGGATGCGGCTTGAAGCGGCGCGCGCATGGAGCGTGTGGGAAGGCAGCACCTCGAAGCTTTTTCCCGATCCGAACTTGATTGAGCATTTCGCCGAACCGCAACTGGCGTTAGCTCTCGCGCGCATCGAATGCCATTATTTTGTGAATAACATTTTCATGGAAAGCGAAAATCAGTTGATCGAGAATGTCGAAAAAATTCGCCACATTCCGGCTGTCATCGTGCAGGGGCGATACGATGTTGTGTGTCCGATGATGAGCGCGTGGGAATTGCATGAAGCGTGGCCAGAATCAGATTTGCGGATTATTCCAGATGCCGGGCATTCCGCGTTGGAGCCGGGGATTACAAGCGCATTGGTTGAAGCTACTGACCGCTTTAGAGGAGTATTAAGCCAGCGAAGCGACGGAGCAGGGGGCAAAAGCTAGAACCTATATGGCTTTTCGCTAATATTTTGCTTTTGCGTTATTAGTCGCTGTCGCGTAATATCATCAGGCAGTATGAACGGACGGGTTTTAGTCCTCAACGCATCTTTTGAGCCGATCAACGTGTGCACGGTGCGGCGCGCCGTTGTGATGATCTTCAAAGGCGTTGCGCGGGTTGAAGATCATAACGGGCACGTGCTGCATTCGGCGAGGCAGTCGATCCGCGCCCCTTCCGTCATTCGCTTAACGGAATACATTCATATTCCCTTCAAGCATCGCTCGCTCTCGCGGAAAAATATTCTGCTGCGTGATCATTCGACGTGCCAATACTGCGCGAAGCAACTGCCGCCCTCGGAACTCACGCTCGATCACATCCACCCGCGTTCGCGCGGCGGCGATTCGACGTGGGACAATCTTGTGGCGTGCTGCAAGCGCTGCAATCATCGCAAAGGCAACCGGACGCCGGAAGAAGCCGCGATGCACTTGATCCGGCGACCGCGCGGATTTTCGCTTCACGTCAACCGGCAGATCATTCGCTATCTCGGTCGCACCGACGAGTCGTGGCGCAAGTATCTTTTCTACGAGTCGAACGTGGAAGATGATTAGAAGTTCGATTCTCTTTTGGGAAAACGTTCGGCGGAGGTTTTTATGATTAACGAAATGGCTTTAGGCTATCAAGAGTTGCTCGTTGTTCTTGTCATACTTTTACTTCTCTTCGGGAGCACGCGCCTCCCGCAACTGGCGAAAGGCTTGGGCAAGAGCATCCGCGAGTTCAAAAAAGGCGTCGGCGAAGGTGACGACACTGAAGAGATTGACGCGCCTGCGCGCCGCGAAAGCTTGCGCGCATCTTCAAATTCCGTCGAACAAGATCAGCTTACTCCCAATAAAATTACGACCGACCGAACGCTCTGAATTTTCTTGCAGGGAAAGCAATACGGCAAACTCGCGCAGCGGGTGTAAATAGCAGCTTTATAAGTCGGCAAGGTGTCGCGTGTCGTTAACAGTTTGCAACCGCACGTAGCCGTCCGTCTGAATTTTAAATCTTGTGATGCCGCAGTTGTTTGTGTGAATCCACACGGGGCGAAGCTTAGGCGCATCAAGCGCGCCCATCAAGTGGAGGGCGAGAATGCAGATCGTGCCGGTATGAGAAAAGACGGCAATCGTTCCGCCCCTGTGCTCTTCGATCAAGCGGTCAAGTTCGTTCGATGCGCGATCCAGCAATTGACGGATAGCTCTCACCGCCCGTCATCACGTGCTCGAAATCACGCCGCAGAAGGGCGGCATACTCATCCGGGTGCTGCTCGGCCGCATCCTCAAACGTCAAGCCTTCCAATCGCCCGACGCTTCTTTCACGAAAAGCGCTTGTTTGATAAATATCTAACTTTAACCCACGCGCAAGCGGTTCGGCCGTTTCCATTGCGCGCGCCAGATCGCTTGAAGCGACGAAGGTGATGCGATCTTTTTCGGAGAGCAACGCCCGCGCCGTCGCTTCAGCCTCGCGCCGCCCACGCTGTGAAAGTGGCGTCGCCGTATGTCCGCCGAAACGACCCGCAGCATTGCCCTCTGATTGTCCATGACGGATGAGAAGAACGCGCGTTGTATCGGACATAAGCCTTACTGATTTACTGCGGCAGTAATGAACTCAGTATATTTCGTCTCGTTTTATCATTAACCCGGACAACTTGATTAAGTACAGACAAGCGTTCCGATAGGTTCCTTCAGCCGATTGACGAGCAACAATGTGATAGCGCTTCTGTTGAATGCCTTCGAGAATCCATTTTGCTCCATCCGTTGTAACAGTTATAGTTCCATCAGCATCCTCTGTGATCGGTGACCTATTATCCGTTGTGAGTTGCCAGAAAGAACTTCGTTCGACTAATCCTTTGAAAGTGAGCCACTCTCCCTTAGTAAGTCGCCGATTTTTATTAACAATTATTTTGCCGGGTTCATACCCACCCTTCCCGTTTAACTCTTTGATTGTTAGAAATATTTGTTCGTCTAAACGCCACACACGTATGCTTACCGGATGGTGAAATGTGCGAAGCCAGAGGAAACGGTAGCTCTCTACCCCACAATCGATCAATCTTGGGAAAGGAGGCTCCTTCATCTTACGCAGATACTCTGCATACCATGCAGCCGTTTCTGAGTTAAATAGATCAGGTGAGAAGTAGGTTGCATCATCAACCAAAACCGGTTCGCTGCCTGTCAGAAGTTTACTGCACGCGCTTTTTGAAGTTTGTGCGTACATAAGCTTACAGAAGAGCATCAAAAGCAGAACTGCAAGAAGGCATGTTTTGGAAACTTGCATATTGAAGAAAGCTCTGATTTACACGTTAATAGCGGATGCCTCTGCTTTAAGCTTCTCCGCTTGGTAATGCGTAGTTAAAGCCTCAATGAATTCGTCGAGCGCACCTTCCATCACGAG
>JACDAW010000016.1 GCA_013695245.1 Pyrinomonadaceae bacterium
TCGTCACGCCCTTTGACCGCGAAGACATCTACATGCTTTCGGGCGCGCTCGACGACATCGTTGACCTTATTGACGACGCCGCGCGCGCGATGGTGATGTTCCACATGAAGGAGAGCACAAACCACGCCAGACGCTTTGCGGATGTCATCCAGCGCATGGCCGTGCAGTTGCACGAAGTTGTCTCCGTGCTGTCGCGCCCGGCGGGGATCACGCAGCGACTGGTCGAGATTCATCGTCTGGAGAACGAAGGCGACGATGTTTATCACACAGCGATTGCCGAGCTTTTCCATAATGGAGCTGATCCGCTCACCGTGATCAAGTGGAAAGAGGTTTACGAAAAGTTAGAAGCCGCCGTTGACCGTTGCGAGTCGGTCGCCAACATTATCGAGAGCGTGGTGATTAAAAACGCCTGAGCACCGAATAGCGTTTCTGAAACTTAAAACTTTCTCCAAAGCTTATGACCGCTACATTCGCTTTCGTTATCCTCCTTATTATCGTCGCACTCGTCTTCGATTACATCAACGGCTTTCACGATGCGGCTAACTCAATCGCAACGGTTGTTTCGACGCGCGTGCTCTCGCCCGGCGTCGCCGTCCTCTGGGCGGCCTTCTTTAACTTCGCCGCCTTCGCCATTCTTGGCACGCGCGTCGCCAAAGCCATCGGCGAGCAGGTGAGGATCGAAATGATCGCGCCGGATATGCGCCTCTACGTGATTCTCGCCGGGCTGCTCGGTGCGATCATTTGGAACTTGATCACTTGGTACTTGGGACTTCCGACTTCGAGTTCGCACGCACTGATCGGTGGTTACGCGGGCGCGGCGATTGCGGCGTATCGCGGCTTCAGTGGTTTACTAAAGCCTGAGGTGTGGTTTAAGACGATCATTTTCATCGTCGCTTCGCCACTTATCGGTTTCGTGTTGGGATTCCTATTGATGGTCGCCGTGTTCTGGATTTTCCGGCGCTCGACGGTAACGCGCGTTGATCGCCTATTTCGTCGCGGGCAACTTCTCTCCGCCGCCGCCTACTCGCTCGGACATGGCGGCAACGACGCGCAAAAAACGATGGGCATCATCACGGCTGTGCTCGCTGCGGGCGGCCTTCTCTCCTTCGGCCCGAATAACACCTTGCCGCCGATTCCGCTCTGGGTCGTTCTCTCCGCGCACGCGGCGATTGCGGCCGGAACTCTTTCAGGCGGCTGGCGCATTGTGCGCACAATGGGAACGAGGATCACAAAGCTCAAACCCGTCGGCGGCTTCTGCGCCGAAACGGCCGGAGCGTTAACTCTCTTCGGCGCAACGTTCGCGGGCATTCCCGTTTCAACCACGCATACGATCACGTGCGCCATCGTCGGTGTCGGAACAACGCGCAGGTTGTCGGCCGTCAAATGGGGCATCGCGGGGCGCATCGTCTGGGCATGGGTGTTAACGATCCCGATTGCCGCTATCTTTGCTGCCGTCACTTACTTCATTATCGAAGCGATTCATCGCTTTACAAGTTAGAGCGTTAAGCGACACCGTAAAGGCAAATCTTCATTTCATTTTCAGTTAAAATAGACGCGGTTTTTATGCGCTGTAGGTAAGCGGCTTGCCGCAGCGATTGCAGAAGCGGGCGGTGGGGTCGCGTTGTGGTGCGCCGCAGGATTCGCAAGCCGAAGCGGGGCGCAAACTCGCGCCGCAGGTCGCGCAGAAATCAGCGCCGGAAGTGTTCGTCGAGCCGCACGTGCCGCAGCGTCCCGGTAGCGGTGGAACATAGCCGCCCGCTTTGCGTGCAATGTGGTCTTCAATAATCTTCCACGCGCTCTCCGTGAGTTGGTGTTGCCAGTATGCGCCAAGCGCCGGAAGCGCGATGAGCCACGGCATGACGAGCAGTGCGACGCCGGCGACCGCCGCCTTGTCAAACCACTTCTGCATCCCCGTCTCGACGCGCGTGCCGCCGTGTTCGGGCGTCACTTTGATCGTCAAGGCAGTTGAAAGTCCGGTTAACTCGCGGAGCGTACCCGTCTTGCGCGCTTGCAAAACGACCGTTGAGGAAACCTGCATCGTTTGCACTTCGTAAGCGTCCGCGTCGAAGAGCGTGCGCAACTCGGCGGTCAACGCTTGCACGTCCGCTTCCACACCGGGGTAGTACCTGTTATCCATCTTTAAATAAGAATCCTTTCAACCTTCGAGGCGAAGTCCTTGCGCACAATATCTTACGCTAAACCTGAGCTTCGGGTTCACGCTCCGTTCTTTGGGTAAGCTATTTGGCGGCGGGGAGGGCGCTTGCGGCTTGAATAATTGTGCGGGCGTTATCAAGAGCTTGTTCGAGCGCTTCGCGCGCCGTGTCGTCGGTGGTTGCGGGACGCATTGTGGTCAGCGTGGAAAGAAGTTGCGTTGAAGCTTCGCCGAGTTTGCGCAAGGCTTTTACGGGGAGCGGATTTTGCGGGGCGCGGGTTGCAGCTTCGTCTATGTTGGTGATCGCGGCGTCGAG
>JACDAW010000039.1 GCA_013695245.1 Pyrinomonadaceae bacterium
GAAGACGCCCGCGAACAATCGGGGCTTCATCATCCGTGCCTTCCGTCCGCGCGCTGTTGCGCACACGTCGCAACACGGATTTGATGCGCGCTTCGAGTTCGCGCAAGGAGAAAGGCTTCGTGATGTAATCGTCCGCGCCCAATTCAAGCCCAAGCACTTTGTCAACGACATCGTCCTTCGCTGTCAGCATCAAGATCGGGATGTAAGGAGCTTTCTCGCGCACCTCGCGGCACACGGCGAGGCCGTCCATCTTCGGCAGCATCAGATCAAGCAAGATCGCATCGGGGCGATCTTGGAGCGCGGCTTGCACGCCCGCCAACCCGTCGCTGGCGGTTCTCACCGTGTAGCCTCGACTTTTGAAATACTCGCTGATCGCTTCCGAAATCTTTTCGTCGTCTTCAATTACTAATAACGCCGCTTGATCCCCTGAAGATTGAGGCTCGTTGGCGTTGGCTTCGATGGCAGCGGTTTTTTGCGGAGCAGGTTTCATCTTTTATTGATAAGGAATATAGCCAGAGCAAACAAAGGCAGCAGCGTGATGTTAAAGCCCAAGGGAGTCCGGCAAATTGTTCTAAGCGCAATCAATATAACAATAAAACTCCTTTAAACTCAAGCAATCAGTTCATTTGTGTCGCTTCCGTTCAATGTGAGTCTGAATCTATTAAGGTTTAGACGTGAGTTGCCGCGTTCAATAAATACGGCAACTCACAAAACAATTCAACACAAACTGAAACTCAGCGCGGCGAACTGCCTGACGCCGGTCGTATCTTCTGCTGCAGCGTAATCTCAAATTGTTCGATCAAGTTTTTGATCATTTCGTTATTCGCTTTTTGTCCTGCGTCTTTAAGCGCTTCAAGTCCACGCGGATCGCCGAGCGCAATGAGCGCTTCGCCAGATGCTTGAAGCAACGTAAAGTCGCCGGACGAAGCGGCGAGCGACAACGCGTCTGCAACAAGCGGCAACAGGCGCGCATCGCGTTTGCCCGTCGCGGCTACCACATTGATGGCAGCGGCGCGCACAGCCGCGCTGTTGCCTTTCGCCGCGTACTGCATTCCCGCATCGAGCGCGCGTGCATCGCCGAGCGCCGCCAAGCCTAGCAACCCGGAGAGACGAACGCTGTCGCGCCATGAATTTACGGTGAGCAAACGCGCGAGCGCCGCATAAGCTTCCGGCCGCTTGGTCTCGCCGAGCGCAACTGCGCTTGCGCGCACAACGGCGTAGCTTTCATCATCAAGCGCCTGAAGATAAACGGGAGTGAGCGTCGCGTCTTTTGAAGCAGCGAGCACGTTGATAGCGCGTGCGCGCACCTTCGATTTCGCGTCTTTCGTTGCCGCCGCGATCAACGCTCCACGCGCGCCCTCGCCACTAACTCCGCCGAGCGTATTCGCCGCCTCAAAGCGCGCGCCCCAGAACACGTCCAACCTGAGTGCTCTCGCTAAAGTCGTTGCGATCTGGGTTTTCTCCTCCGCAGCCGTATTGCCACTGTCTAATCTTTTCTTTAACTCGTTAATCGCCCACACGCGCCCCATCACATCATCATCGTTCAACGCTTGATAAAGGAGTTCATCTGTCCCCTTCTCAAACCGCAATTCTTTAATCAACGTGTTGCCGTAATCGAAGTTAACGATTTGCGGTTTTGAATCAACCGTAAAAGTAAAACTCTGCTCGACGCGCGGCTCGATTTGCACGCGCTCGACGCGCGTATTAGTCGCCGTCTTGATCTCGATCTCAACGGGCATTTGAAAGTAATCAGCCTGCGGGTATGGCGAAGTCAGATCAGGTTTCTGTTCTTGACGCACAATGAGCGTTAAAGTTTTCTTCGATGGATCGTAATTTTGATTGACGCGAAAAATGGGATGCCCCATCTTGTAAACCCACTCGTCGAAGAACCAATCCATCGGCTGCCCCGTCGCTTCTTCAATCGCAATGCGAAACTGCGCGGTTTCGACGGGTTGGTTTCGATACTTCGTCAAGTAATGATTGAGTGCCCGCCGGAAATTTTCATCGCCGAGCGTTACACGCAGCATGTGAAGAACGGCTCCGCCGCGCGGGTAAGCGTAAATATCAAAAAGGTCGTCAATCTCGCGGTAATTCTTCGTCACAATCGGACGCCGCAGGCCTTGCGCCCATGCTTGATAATACTGATCTTGGTTTCCCTTCACTTCTGAATACAAAGCTTCATTGCGCCCCAAGGATTTTTCCGTCCACAGCGTTTCGGCATAGGTCGCAAAACTTTCGTTAAGCCAGATGTCAGCCCACGTGCGGCAGGTGACTAAGTCGCCAAACCATTGATGGGCGAGTTCGTGTGACATCAATCCGTCGCTCGTCATATCGAGTTCGGCGCGCGCATCGTGAATTGTTTCATCGGTTAAGGTTGTGGCTGAGATGTTTTCCATGCCGCCGCCGAAATCCCTCACCACCGTCTGCGCATACTTCGCATAAGGATATTTAACGCCCGTGTATTCCGAGAAGAATCTCACCATCTCGCCGATGCGCGCGGCGGAGATTCTGCCTTCGTTTACTTCGCGCGGATAGACATAAGTCGTAACCGGAATGTTTTCGTAACTCGTTTCAATTGGCGTGAACTCACCGACGATGATTGATACAAGATAGGTTGCGTGCGGTTCGTCCATTCTCCAATGAAACGTTTGCGTGTTATTCGCGTTGTCTCTGCGCTCGACGAGTTTACCGTTTGAGATCACGGTGAAAGGTTTAGCGACGGTGGCGAACATCTCGGTGGTCGCAAAATCGTTCGGGTGATCGAAGCATGGAAACCAGTAATGGTTGTATTCAGATTCACCCTGCGACCAAATTTGACGCGGGCGCGCAGGGTCTTGTGCGCTCGGTTTGATAAACGCCAACCCGCGCCCGAACGCGCCGCCGATGCCCGGTGTTTTGACAGTTCCGTTCGTGCGATAACTGATCACAACAGTGATCTCTTCCTTCGGTTGGTAAACACGATCAAGCGCGATGCGCAATTTCTCTTTCGCCGGATCGGAGGTGAATTGCAATGAGGAGCCGGAAAGAAGTTTGACGGAGACGAACGTCATATTCCCCGCATCGAACTCAACCGTGCGTGTATCTCGAACGAGCGGCGCGAAGGTAATGGTTGCCGTTCCGCGCGCTTGCTCGCGTTCCCAGTCGAAACTAAGATCGAGTTTGATGTGGCGCGTGTCGTAGTTGCGCGCGGGGATCGTCTGCGCTGGTGGAAGCGTCGGGCGCGTCCCCTGTCCGATCTGCACGCTTCGGACGCGCGCGGGGCGCGGCATCGGGCGCGCGGTGGAGGTTGCAACACACAGAATGAGCGCGAGCAGCAGAGAGAGTGTTTTTGATGTGTGTGGCGCAAAGCGGCGAAGTCTCATCGGGTTCTCCATAATCTGCAAAAGTATCCGGCTGGAAGTGAACAAGCGCAGCGTTTTTGAGTTGTTATTCGCACAGAAGCTTGAATGAATTTTGACGCTGTATTCTTA
>JACDAW010000052.1 GCA_013695245.1 Pyrinomonadaceae bacterium
GCGCGACAATGGCCTCGGCCGAATTCGACGAAGAGGCACTGGAGAAACGCCCCACGGTGCAGGTAGGCGATCCGTTTCTCGAAAAGTTATTGCTCGAAGCGTGCCTTGAGGCGATGCGGAGCGGCGCAATCGCCGGGATTCAAGACATGGGCGCGGCCGGTTTAACTTCTTCATCGTGCGAGATGGCGGCGCGCGCCGGAACTGGGCTAGAGATTGATCTCACGCTCGTCCCGCAGCGCGAACAGAACATGACGGCTTACGAGATCATGCTTTCGGAATCGCAGGAGCGAATGTTGATCGTCGCCCACAAGGGGCGCGAACGCGAAGTCGTTGACATTTTTCGCAAGTGGGATTTGGACGCCGTCGTGATCGGGCGCGTTACCGACTCCGGGCGCATCCGCGTGCTTCACAACAAAGAGACGACGGCCGAGATCAACGTTTCACATCTCACGGACGAAGCGCCGCTCTACGAACGCCCCATGCGCGCGCCCGATCAAGTTAAAGGAAAGGATCAAACGGAAAATGTTTACGATGATAATGATGGCGGCGGTGGTCGCAGTAATGTTCGCGCTCTTGGCGGCGTCGAAGAAAAGAAAGCAGTAGCACGTTTAAGTCAAGAAAACGAAAAAGCGTCAAACGCTAAAGCGTATTCCGGCGCAAACGGCGGTGTGACAGATCACAACGCGGAGTTGATGGCTTTGCTTGCCGCGCCGAACATCGCTTCAAAGGAATGGGTCTTCAGGCAATACGATCACATGGTGCGGACAAACACGGTGCTCCTGCCCGGCGCGGACGCGGCCGTTGTGCGCATCAAAGAGACACGCCGCGCGCTCGCTATATCGCTAGACGGTAACGGTCGCTACTGCGCCGTCAATCCGCGCGAAGGCGCAAAGCTCATTGTCGCCGAAAGCGCGCGCAACGTCGTCTGCACGGGCGCGCTTCCCCTTGCGATCACGAACTGCCTTAACTTCGCCTCGCCCGAAAATCCCGAAACGATGTGGGCGTTCTCCGAAGTGATCGACGGGCTAGCGGAAGCGTGCCGCGCGCTTCAGACGCCCGTCATCTCCGGCAACGTCTCCTTCTACAACGAAACTTTTGACGAAGGCGTGGCGCGCGGTATTCCGCCAACGCCCGTTGTCGGCATGGTCGGGGTTATCGAAGACGTGCGCCGCATCATCCGTCCGGGATTTAAAACCGAAGGACAGATCATCGCGCTGCTCGGCGAAACCAATAACGACATTTCGGTGAGCGAATACGCGGCAACAATTCAAAAACGCACGATTGATGAAATGGTTGGGGCGGGAAGCGTGCCCGCACTCGACATGGCGCGCGAACTCGCCGTGCAACGCACATGTTTGCGTGCGGCGGAAGAAGGCTTGCTCATCTCCGCGCATGATCTTTCTGACGGCGGGCTGGCAGTCGCACTCGCCGAAAGTTGTTTCTCGACTCTTAATGCTGCAGCGACGGGCGCGCAAGTTTCGCTTCAAAGCAAACTTTCAAATGTAGCTTGCTTGTTCAGCGAATCGCCTTCGCGCATCGTTATCAGCTTTGGCGAAACCTTGCTCGAACACATCAGAGAGATCGCTTATCAATTCCATTGCCCGCTCACGTTGATCGGGCGCACGGGCGGTGATCGTTTGCGCATCGCCGTTAACGACTCGGAGATTGTTTCCCTTCCAGTCGAAAAACTCGAAAGAGTCTGGCGCACGTCGCTCGCCGAGAAACTTGAAGCGGAAGCAGTGGTGGCCGCCGCCGAATAAAGAGTAAAACTGCACGCCCTGATCGCTTAATTTTGCGTTGTAATTTCAAACCCAGAGAGCGCGCATAAACGCTTCTTAACCTTGAGCGAATGGGGCGGGCACCCTTCACCGAAATGCAGCCGACTCCTACCTGCGCCGCTTCGCGCGAAATAAATTTCTCCGCCGACGAGCTTCTCCGCGCGCTCCTTCGTCTTGATCGAACCCGAAGGGTATCCATTCTCGATAGCGGCAGCGCGCCTTCAATCGAACGCGGATTGGAAGCGCGTTTGATGATCGCGGGTTTCGATCCCGTTGAAGTCATTGAAGCGCACGAAGATCAATTGACGATCACACGGCATGGAGAAGGAATCGAAAACAACCTTCACGGCGATCCGCTTTCGTTGCTCGATGAACGACTTGCCCGCTACATCACGCCGCGCACACCCTTCGCCGGAGCCTGTATCGCAACTCTCTCCTACGATCTCGCACGCCGCTACGAGCGCCTTCGCTTGAAAAAGGCGCGCCCGGCGGAAGCTGAACCCGATGCCGTGTTTAACTTCTACGATGCGCTCGTTGTTCATGATTATCTTCTCGGTCGCACGAAGATCGTCAGCGCAAGTGGCGCGGAGCAGTTAGACAAAATCGAAGCGACGCTCCTTGAAGCGCGCCGCGAGAGCGACGGAGACTTATCAAATCGCGCATCAGCGTTTTCCCCTTTCGCCTATTCAAACAACGAGCAAAATTGCAGCGAACGCGGCGTTGCGGTTTCAAACTTTACGCGCGCTGACTACATCGCCGCAGTTAAATCGATTAAAGAACACATCTTTGCAGGCGACATCTATCAGGCTAACCTCACACAGCAATTCACTTGCAGGCTTCGACGCGACGATACAGTTGAATCTCTATTCATGCGCTTGCGGCGCGACAACCCTGTGCCTTTCGCCGCGTTTATCCGCCGCCGCGACGATACCGTAATTAGCGCTTCACCCGAACGCTTTCTGAAAGTCGGAATCGAGGATGGCGCGTGCGTCGTCGAAGCGTGGCCGATTAAGGGGACGCGCCCGCGCGGGAAGAACGCGGACGAAGACGCGCGTCTGCGGCATGAGTTGGAGCAAAGCGAAAAGGACAGAGCGGAGAATGTGATGATCGTCGATCTCTTGCGCAACGATCTTGGCCGCGTCTGTCGTTTCGGTTCGGTGAAGGTCACAAGCCTCTGCGAACTTCAGACGAATCCGACCCTTTTTCATCTTGTCTCGAAAGTGCGCGGAGAACTACGCGGAAAGACGACGGCGAGCCAGTTGCTACGCGCAACTTTCCCGTGCGGATCGATTACGGGCGCGCCAAAACTTCGCGCGATGGAGATCATCGATGAAATCGAAACCGCGCCTCGCGGGTCTTCGATGGGCGCAATCGGTTATCTCGCTTTCGACGGCTCGATTGATTTAAATGTTGCTATTCGCACGATGGTTGTGCGAGATGATGGCAGCGTGCGTTTTAACACCGGCGGCGGCATCGTCGCCGAAAGCGTGCCCGGCGTTGAATACGAAGAATCACTCGTTAAAGCATCCGCGCTGTTTCGAGCTTTAAACGTTAGCTTCGCCGGAAGATAAAGCTTTGAGGTGATTCTTGACGAAGCTTACGGCGCGCTTGTTAATTTCAATTTGATTATGCCGCCACTTATTATCAAGCGTATGCATCCGCGCATCATTCTTAATGATAAGCTAATGAACACGACGCGCGCGCGCGTTCAGGCCGTGACGGGTTTAAGTCTCTACGGGCGCGGCGTGTTTACAACGCTCGCCATCTACAACAATCAACCGTTTCTCTGGTCGCAACACTTCGCGCGCCTCATGCTTCACGCTGCGCGCCTCAGTCTTGACGCAAGCGCGATTGATGAAGCGCGATTGAAAGCGCAACTCGAACATTTGATCGATGCGAACAAAGTTTCCGAAGGCAGAGCGCGCATCACATTGCTCGCCCGCGACGGAACAGGACTCTGGCAGGCTGTGGAGACAAACTCCGGTAATAAAACAGACGTCCTTATAATCACGGGCGACCGGCGAGCGCAAAACGCAGACGGACTCGCTTTAACGCTCTCTCCATTTCGACTCAACACGCTTTCACCCATCGCTGGATTAAAAACCGTCAACTACCTCGAACACATTCTGTCTTGGGAAGAAGCGTGCGGACGGCAATTCGATGAAGCCGTCGTGATGAACGAGCGTGGCGAAGTAGTCTCAACCACAATGGCAAACATCTTCTGGACGACACACGGCACGCTCCACACGCCTGCGCTTTCAACCGGAGCGATTGCCGGCACCACGCGCGCGCGTGTGATTGAACTAGCGCATGAAGCGGCCGTCCCCTTCGTTGAAGGTGTTTACGAACTCTCTGACCTTGCTGACGCGGACGAGATTTTTCTCACTTCGGCGGGACTCGGTTTAGCTCTCGTGACGACGTTTGATTTTCGCAACTACACATTGTCAATCGGCAGCCCCGCGCTCCGTCTGCGCGAAGCCTTCCGCCAACTAACGTTGGAGAAAAGTTGATATTACGAAGCGCTAGCATAAACGGATGGCGTTTAATTAACGCTGCTCATTTGTTTTCTAATCTTTTCCCTGCATCAAGCAAACGGCTGCCGCTCGTGTTATAATTCGCTACCGATTCTTAAGTCCGTAAACTTTAACACGCAAATTTTTGTCAGGAGGTTTGAGCGTCATGGCGACCGAACTTAAACGCGGCGGAGCGACGATTGAGCGCATCGAAGAACTGTTGGGCGACGAAAGCAGTTCGCTGCTTGAATACACATCGCAGACGATCCCGAAAGAGGAGCTTCAATTGCCCGGCCCCGACTTCGTTGATCGCGTGTGGGCGCAATCTGACCGCCCTGTGCCCGTCCTGCGCGCGCTCGAAACTCTTTTCAGCAACGGTCGTCTCGCCGGAACAGGTTATCTTTCGATCCTGCCCGTCGATCAAGGTATCGAACACTCAGCAGGCGCGTCGTTCGCGCCGAACCCGCAGTATTTCGACCCGGAAAACATCGCGCGTCTAGCGATTGAGGGCGGCTGCAACGCGGTCGCTTCCACCTTCGGCGTGCTCGGAATTGTCGCCCGTCGCTATGCGCACAAGATTCCGTTTGTCGTTAAGATCAACCACAACGAGCTTTTGACTTACCCGAACAAGTTCGATCAAGTTCTCTTCGGCACGATTGATCAAGCGAAAGACATGGGTGCGGTCGCCGTCGGTGCAACGATCTATTTCGCTTCGGAAGAATCCACGCGCCAGATCACGGAGATCAGCGAAGCGTTTGCTTATGCGCATGAGCTTGGTATGGCGACGATCCTTTGGTGTTACCTGCGCAATCCGAAGTTCAAACACGAATCCGGCGACATGCACGAAGCGGCCGACCTTACGGGTCAGGCAAACCACTTGGGCGTAACGATTCAGGCGGACATTATCAAACAAAAGCTTCCCGTGAGGAACGGCGGCTACAACGTTTTGAATCTGGCGAAGGACGCGCCTTACGGCAAGACGAGCAAAAAGATTTACGAAGAGTTAACGACCGACAACCCCATCGATCTCGTCCGCTATCAAGTGGCTAACTGCTATATGGGGCGTTGCGGTTTGATCAACTCCGGCGGCGAATCGAAGGGCGACACTGACTTACAACAAGCCGTGCGCACCGCAGTTATTAATAAGCGCGGCGGCGGCATGGGTTTAATCTCTGGTCGCAAAGCGTTTCAGCGTTCGATGAAGGACGGCGTAGGAATGCTTAATGCCATTCAAGACGTGTATCTCGCTAAAGAGATCACCGTTGCATAAAGCGGCCCGCGAGGCGTGCCTTTCCGTAGCGATTGACAGCAATTAGCTTTCAAGGAGAATCAAGTGGTGGCTAAAGAGATAGAGAACAAGCAACCATCCGTCGCGG
>JACDAW010000109.1 GCA_013695245.1 Pyrinomonadaceae bacterium
ATCGAAACGACATGAATGAAGTGCAACACTAATGACGCAATCAAGAATTGACATCTTCGCACAGATGGCGCGCGAGCAACCCGACGACGCGATGATCTCTTACGGTCTCGCCAGCGAATATATGAAAATGGAGAGATGGAATGAGGCTGCCGAAGCTTTGCGTAACGTCCTGCGCATCAACAAAGATTACACGGCTGCTTACCAACTGCTCGGTACAGCGTTGGTAAACTTAGGCGAACGCGAAGAAGCTGAGCGGGCATGGACGAAAGGCGTTAGCGTCGCCGAGCGCACGGGCGCGTGGAAGGCGAAGCAACACATGGAAGGCTTGCTGGCTCAACTGAAAACGAATCAAGAATCGGTCAGTGATGATAACGACACCGATTCAGGATTCTGTGCCGGGTGAGAGGGACAGAAGACGTAGCCTCTTTTGAATTTCTGCAATGATTACCTTTCGGCGGCGATTCGCAACGGACGCGGCGCGCCTTGAAGTTGAACGGGCGGCTGCGGCGTGCAACACAGTTTCGCTAATCGCGCGCGGTCGCGCTGCATCTTCTGATCCTGCATGAGCCACAGGCACAACTCTTGGAATATCTTTCGCGCGTAGGTGTCAGCAGGCTCGACGACGCGGTAGTGCATCCATTTTCCCTCGCGTCTGGCTTCGACCACACCCGCACGGCGCAAATACGCCAGATGCCGCGAAATCTTCGGCTGGCTCGTCCGCAAAGCCTCGACGAGATAACAGACGCAAACTTCATCATTTCCGATTAAATTAAGCAGCCGCAAGCGCGTCTCGTCAGCCAGCGCGCGAAACAGAAGTTCCATGTCGAAGTCTTTAGCGTTTCTCTTCATAGGGGAGTTATCTTAACACATTAGATTCGCCTTGACATATATGTTGGCGCGGCGTATTCTCAGTACATATTCGTTTAAGCGAATATAATTCTTGCGACGCGCGAGATAAGATTGACGCGCGGAAGAGAGGCGAAAGAGCAATGTCGGAAAAGATTAAAGAAGCGATTCGTTCAAAGTATGGTTCGGTCGCAACGAGCGGCTTGTCGAGCGGACACGATGGAGTGCGGGCGGTGGCGGAAGCGTTCGGCTATTCGCCGGAGGAACTGGCGCAGATTCCGGCGGAAGCTAACATGGGATTGTCGTGCGGCAACCCGACGGCGACCGCTTCTTTGCGCGAAGGCGAAACGGTAGTGGACTTAGGCTCCGGCGGCGGGTTGGACGTTTTTCTGGCGTCCGCGAAGGTAGGCGCGAGCGGTAAAGCCATTGGCATCGACATGACGGAAGAGATGATCGAACTCGCCCACCGCAACAACGCGAAACGTTTGCAAGAAGGCGCGCCCGCAAACGTCGAGTTTCATCTGGCGACGATTGACGATCTGCCGCTTGAAGATAATTCAGTAGATTGTGTGATCAGCAACTGCGTGATCAATCTCGCGCCGGACAAACGCGCGGTGTTTCGTGAGATCGCACGAGTGTTAAAGCCGGGCGGACGATTGGCAGTAAGCGACATCGCGCTTAAGCAGGAACTGCCGCGCGAAATCGGTAATGACTTGATGGCTTACGTCGGCTGCATCGCCGGGGCGATTTCGCTTGAAGAATACCGGCAAGGTTTGCTCGACGCCGGATTCGGCGCGGTGGAAGTGATCGATAGCGGTGCAGACTTGAATGCTTACGCCAAAGTTGAAAATCAGGCGGGATGTTGTTCGCCAGCAATGACGGAAACTACCGCGACTACGGCGCACATCTCAATTTCATCTTCCGCATCGTCAACTGCATTGCCGCTTGCAGCGTCGAGTTGTTGCACGCCGCAAGTCGCAGACGGAGAACTACACGAAGGTTTAGCGGAGTTGCTGCGCCGCCACAACGTCAACGACTACGCGGCGAGCGTCAAAGTCTTTGCGATCAAGCAAGCTTCGTAAAAGAGTGTAGCGCGGATGAACATAGATCGCATAAACAAATGAAAAAGCGAGTGTTGATTTTATGCACCGGAAATTCGGCGCGCAGTCAGATGGCGGAAGGATTATTGCGTTACGAGGGCGGAGAGCTTTACGAAGTTTATAGCGCGGGCGTCGAGCCGAGTTTTGTCAGACCGCAGGCCGTCGAAGCGATGCGCGAGATCGGAATTGATATTACAAAACATCGCTCGAAATCGGTGGATGAGTTTACCGGACAGAAATTCGATTACGTGATCACGGTTTGCGGCAACGCTAACGAACGCTGCCCCGTTTTTCCGGGAAAAACCGAGCGCATACATTGGAGCTTTGACGATCCGGCGTCCGCCGAAGGCGATGGCGCGACGAAGCTCGCCGTGTTCCGGCGTGTGCGCGACGAGATTCATGAACGAATCAAGTCTTTTGTAAACGCGAAGGAGTGAATCTGCGGTATCTGATTCGTCCATAGAAGTGTTAATCGTGCTGCAAATCTTTTCCGGCTTTCCGCCGAGGGATGGTAGGATTCTCCCGACCGAAACCCGACGCGATGAAGGAGAACCGAGGTGTCAAGCAGCAGCGTCACCGTTCGTCTTAACGATCTGCCCGTTGAAGTGCGTCTTGAGCGTCTTGAAGCGCTTGTCGCCGCGAGCCGCGCGCTCAATCTCGCTTCCGGGTTAGATGACATCTTACAAACGATCCTCGTCCTCGTCTCACAACAACTCGATTGCGAACGCACAACTGTTTTCCTGCGCGATGAACGAACGTCGAAACTTCACGCGCGGCAGATGACCGGCTCCGCGCCGATTGAGATCGTCTTGGAGCGCGGCGTCGGGATCGCAGGGCACGTTGCGGAGACGGGCGAAAGCGTATTGTTAGATGATGTTTCGCGCGATCCGCGTTTCGACCGCGCGACCGACAAGCGCACCGGCTTCCGCACGCGCACAATGCTCTGCGTCGCCTTGCGCAAACCCGACGGTGAGTTGCTCGGATCAGTCCAAGCGATCAATAAACGCGATGGGTTATTCTCACAATACGATCTCGCTTACCTCGAATCTTTCGCGCTGCTTGCCGCCATCGCCGTGCATCGTGAACAACTCGCGGCCGAAGCGATGCGCGCCGAATTGCTCTCCACCGAACTCGACCTCGCCCGTCGCATCCAATCCCGTTTGCTTCCGCCCGACGGTTTAATTGAAACCTTGTCCACTCCGTTCTCCGCGTGGGGCCGAAGCCAAGCTTGCTACGACGTGGGCGGCGACACCTACGACGCTGTGATGCTCGCCTCCGGCGAACTCGCCTTCTGGGTCGCCGACGTTTCCGGCAAAGGCATCGGCGCGGCGCTCCTGATGACCACGTTGCAGACGGAACTGCGCGCGCTCATCCACGCCGAGCCATCCACCGCGCGCCTCGCCGCCGAACTTAACCGGCGCGTAGGTTTAGTTGCCCCGCTCGGCACTTACGCAACGCTCTTCTTAGGCGTCCTCGATCCGCAGCGCGAACGCCTGCGCTTTTCAAACGCCGGACACCTTCCGCCCGTCTGGATAACTTCCGACGCTTACAAAACGACGTGCTGCGACATTGGCGGCACGCCCATCGGACTCTTACCCGACATGGAATATGAAACGGGCGAAGCGGATTTCCGGCGCGGCAGTCGTCTGGCGATATTTAGCGACGGCATCACGGACGCGGAATCTCTTACTGAAGAGATGTACGACGAAGCAGGGATCGCAGCGAGTTTGAGCGGCACGCGGACAGGGCAGGCAGTTGAAGAGATCGGCGCGAAAGTTTTCCGCGACCTTGATCGTTTTCGCATCGGCGCGGCGGCGAAAGATGACACGACGTTTTTAGTTGTTGGTTTTGATTAAAGGTGGAGACGAGAATCGAAACAGACGTAATTATTATCGGGGCAGGCCCGACGGGACTTTCCCTTGCGTGTCAGCTTGTCCGCTACGGCGTTGATTTTATTATCGTCGAGAGGAATGAGGGCGTCACGCCTTTTTCCAAAGCGATTGGTGTTCATGCGCGCACGCTGGAGATTTACGAGCAATTAGGTTTAGCGCAGAAAGCAGTGGCGCGGGGCGCGATTGCCGGGAAGGTGCGCTTCGTCGAGGCAGGTGAGATACGCGGCGAAGTTGATTTATCGAACATCGGGCACAATTTAAGTCCTTATCCGTACATGCTCGTTTTAGAGCAAAGCAAAAACGAGCAACTGCTTTATGAGTATCTACGGATTCACAGCAAAGATGTTCTCTGGCAAACAGAACTTGAAAGTCTTTCGCAAAGTGAAACAGGCGTCACGGCGCGCGTTAAAAACGCCGCGGACGAGTCTCAAATCGTCGAAGCCAAATACCTCGTCGGCTGTGACGGGCCTAAGAGTCCGGTCAGGCACTCTCTCGGACTTGGTTTCGAGGGCAGCACGTTTGAGCGCATGTTCTACGTCGCCGACGCGCAGATTGATTGGGACTTGAGCCACGACGCGCTGCATGTTTGTTTCGCGCGCGATTCGTTCGTCCTCTTTTTCCCGCTGCAAGGTGAAAAGCGGTATCGCATCGTCGGTGTTTTCCCCGAAGGCTTGGAAAAGGGTGAAGGCGAGATTCTCTACGAAGAGATCGAAGAACGAATCAAAGAAGAATCACAACTCGCTCTCGATATTTCCAATGTCGCTTGGTTTTCGACCTACAAAGTTCACACGCGCCACGCCGATAAATTCTCCGTCAGCCGATGTTTCCTCGCCGGAGATGCTGCGCACATTCACAGTCCGGCGGGCGCGCAAGGCATGAACACGGGGATTCAAGATGCTTACAACCTCGCTTGGAAGCTGGCGCTGGTGATCAGGGGCAAAGCTCGCCAACCGCTCTTGGACACTTATAACGAAGAACGATTAAAGAACGCCAAAAGGCTTCTAACGACGACCGACAGGATATTTCAACTCGGCGCGAGTCCAGATCGGTTACTGGGTTTTATTCGGACAACGATTTTTCCGTCGCTGGCGAAATACGTTCTCGATTTTGACGCCGTCAAAAAAATTATCTTCCCCTTAATTTCGCAGATCGGCATCAACTACCGCGATTGTTCTCTGAGCTGGCACGAATCCGACGAAACATTTGAAGTTAAAGCCGGAGAGCGGATGCCTTATTTCTCCATTGATGGCGAAAGCGTTTACGATAAGTTGTGCGAGCCAAAATTCCACTTGCTCGCTTTTTCAGACGGGCAGAGCGATCACCGGACGACGAGCGACAAGATTGAAAGTGAATACGCCGATTTGGTTGATTGCCACGTTTTGCCTCTTTACCCGCACGTGGCAGAAATCTTCGGCACGAACAAATCTTTCAACGTGCTGTTAAGACCGGACAACTACGTTGGTTTCATCTCTCCACAAACTTCGTCTGGTGAGTTAAGGGCTTATATAAACAAGTTCATCGAACGCTCGTAAAGCAGACAGCCTCTTTCCGCTCTCTAACAAGTCGCTGCACCTGAATGCGCGCCGTTTATCTTTTATTAACTTCGCAGAATTAAATTGCAGCTTTGAGTGTTAGCAGTTCGCTCCAATGAGTAGTGTAGCGCGGCTGGCAATGTTCGGCGCGCGTTTTCCATTCCTGTTTGATTCGTTGGAATGCTTCGTTGACACAACGCTGTGCCGCTTCCTATCATCTTTGATTTGCAATCGAGTTGAATCTTGAATATTGTCTCGCAATCAAAATGCAGAAGAATCATCAGGGAAGAAAGTCAGCGCGGCACAT
>JACDAW010000133.1 GCA_013695245.1 Pyrinomonadaceae bacterium
ATGTTAACGACTGCCGGTTCTACCCGGCGCGCAATTTCGACGAACGAAGCCGAGAGGGCTTCAGGCGCGCGCGCGATCTGCGCTTCGTTCTGCGCAACGGCCGGACGCCCCGCGACGAGCGCGCCGATAAGGATGCCGGTTGCCAGACACGCCACTGCCGACGCCACGATCCACACACGCAGCTTGCGCAAAATCTCTTGTTCCGCGCTCGTCGTTCCGCCCTTCGGAAATTTAAACATAAAACTTTAACCTCAAGAAAACTGTTCTCAATAATTTAGCCCACAGTAACAACTTGATGCGCACTTCGGCAATTTCTTAACTGCACACACGGCGGAAGTCGCGCCGATGAAGATTCGAGTATAACGCAGGCACGAAGCGTCTCGCAAAGTTTGAAAGCAGAGCGTGGGCACTGGAGAAGCAACGAAGGGTTAATAGCTGCTCAGCTTGCTTCCTCAAGCGCCTCTTCATCGCCATAATCTTCATCTTCCTCAGCCGCCGCTTTTTCAGACCGCGCTTTTCCGCTCCAACGCACTTCGGAGACGATCAGTCCAGCAAGGATCAGCGCGCCGCCCACCGCGCCCCGCCCGCCGATCCACTCCGCTCGCCCGCGCACGGCGACGGCAAAGAGCGTTGCGAAAACGGGTTCGAGGCTGAAGATGATCGCCGCATGTGTCGCCGACATGCGCGATTGCCCCCACGTCCAGATGAGAAACGTGATGACCGTTGCCACCACCGACAGATAAACGAGTTGCCACACCACACGCGCGCTCCACACAAGCGGAACCGTCTCGCGCAAGACAAACTGCGGCAAGCTGCCTTCATTAACCAAGCTCGCACATAACCAGATTCCGCCCCACAACGAAAGGAAAACAATGGCGGCCGTTGTAATCTGCAACACGGTTAACTGTCGCGGGCTGAAGCGGCGCGCGTAGTAGCCTGTCAACACAACGTGCGTGGCGAAAAATCCGGTAGCGGCGAGCGT
Source organism: Pyrinomonadaceae bacterium (assembly GCA_013695245.1). Taxonomy (GTDB): domain Bacteria; phylum Acidobacteriota; class Blastocatellia; order Pyrinomonadales; family Pyrinomonadaceae; genus JACCYN01. Next base: position 983 of record JACDAW010000133.1, read on the forward strand.
CAATAGATCGCCCGCAAGCAAACCGCTCCCGGATTCTTGCGGCGCAAGCATCAACGCGCCGCCGAGCGACGCCAGCAACACGCCAAGCAAGTTTTCAATGTTCGGACGCACGCGCAGAAGCATGAAAGCGACGAACGGCACAAGCGGCGTTGTAAGACCCGTGATAAACGCCGACTTCGACGGCGTCGTATAAATTTGCCCCGCCGCTTGCAGAGCGATGCCCGTGCTTATCAACAATCCAAGCGTTGCGCCCGCGCGCCATTCGCTGAACCGCGCGCCCGCAAGAAGTTTCGGGAAGAGCACGGCGAGGATGATTGCGGCGAGCGCGAAACGAAACAGCAAATAGGGAATCGGCGGCCAGCGTTCGAGAATATCTTTGGCGACGACGAAGGTCGAACCCCAGATGACCGTCGTCGCCAGCATCGCGGCATCTGCATTGAGGTTTGCTTTCAGTCGCATGGAGGAGATTGGATTTTTGAATTTTGATTGCCGATTTTTGATTTGAAATTTTAAATCTCAAACATGAGATCACAGACCGAGAGCAATAAATTTAAAGGTCACAAGATCAAAATTGATTAGCGCCAAATCAAAAGTCGCAAATCAAAATTCAAAAATCCTTTTCACGGTCGGAGCAGAACTTTCAATACGCCGCGCGCGGCGGCACGCTCCATCGCCCGCACGCCATTCGCAAGCTGATAGGTTTCGCTGATCAAACTCTCCACGTCAATCGCTTCTTCCTTAAGTAGCTCAAGCGCCGGAGCAAACCGACCGCAACGCGATCCGACGATGGTTAACTCGTTAACGACGATGCGCGCTGCGTCGAAATTCGTTGCGCCATGAAAAGTTGATTTCAACACAACGCGGCCGCGCGGTCGCACAAGTTCAAGCGCGAGCGCAAAACCGCTCGCCGCCCCCGACGCTTCAACCACTACATCAAACGACCGCGAACTCTTTTGCAATTCATCAACCTGCACAGTTTCAACTCCGCGCCTTTCCGCGATGCCGAGCTTCTCCTTGTGCTTACCGACGAGCACGACCCGCGCGCCCGCATGATGCAAACTCTGCGCGCACAAAAGGCCGAGTTTGCCATCCCCGACCACAGCCACACTTGTTTCCGGCGTGACCTTCACGCGCTCCGTAATTCCCCATGCCGCCGCCAAAGGTTCAGTGAACACCGCGCGCTCATCTGAAATTTCATCCGGCACGATGAGCAGATTTTCGACGGGCAACTGCAAGTATTCAGCGAACGCTCCATCGCGCGCGACGATGCCGAGCACCGTGCGACGCGGGCAATGTCGCGCATCGCCCGCCGCACACAACGCGCAAGCGCCGCATCCCGCGTTGATCTCGCCCACCACGCGCTTATTAACAAGAGTCTCATCCGGTGCGCTTTCAACTACGCCGACAAACTCATGTCCAAGCGTGCCTTCAAAGCCCGCGTAGCCGCGCGCGATCTCCAAATCCGTGTTGCAGATTCCGGCCAGCAGAACGCGCACGCTTGCTTCGCGCCTATCGCGTGGCTCGATGATGTCCGCAATGCGCAATCCATTTTTCTCGAAACGCAAAGCCTTCATGCTTGTAAGTGTTATCGCTCTCTATCGTGGCGCAATTAACTTTCGCGGCGCCCGCTTTGTCGCAGAATTCTTAATCTATTCTCTGCCGCCTCAAGCGCGGCATCGCGCCCGCGTCGCAAATCAGCAATTGTGAGCGTAACCATTTCGTCCGGCGCGACGCCCGTGCCTTCGAGTATGCGTCCCTTCGGAGAAACGTAAACGCGCGCGCTGTAGCGAAGCGTGCCGCCATCCTTTGTTCGCTTCGAGTAAGAATTGAGCACGCAGCCGCACGTTTGGCGACCGATGACGAACGCGCGCCCTGATTCCTGCATAAATTGTGAGAACGTCTCGGACGCGCTTGCCGAATTTTCATCAACAAGTAAGACGATTGCCCCCGTATAAACTCTCTCAGTACGGTGCGTGTAATATTTTTTAATCTCTCCGTTTCGCGGACGGAAACCGCCGTAACTTGTCTCCGTCGCAAAGAAGTTGCTGGCAATGTTAAGCAGCACTTCGCCCGAACCGCCGCCGTTACCCCGCAGGTCAAGGATTAATCCGGGCGTATCCATCATCTTCGCAAGCTCATCGTTGAATCGTTGGTCAACCGGCGTTTCCCAATGATCAAACTTGATGTAGCCAAAACCGGAAGCGAGACGTCGCGCTTCAAGCACGGGCGCTTCCGTGCGCGGGCTGAAATGTGTAACGCTCACATTGAAAATTTTGCCGTCAAAATCTTCAATGCCGAACGTGCGCGACGAACCTAAGAATCCGCCGTAGAGCAACGCGGTCATCATCACGCTTTTCATCGAACGCTCTGAAGACGAACCGGGGAAGCGCGCTTTGATGTCGGCGAAAAGTTGATCAACAGTTTTGCCGTTCACCGTTCGCAAGCTCATGCCGGGTTTCGCGCCCGCGCGCTCGGCGTCGGAATCCGGCTCGACCTCCGCCACGACGATTTTCCCTTCCGCTTCGCCAAGTGAAATGCCGACGCCGCCCGCCGGATTAAACTTTCCCTCACCTTCAGGCGATTTGGGGCGAACGAAAACCGTGTGCGAATCGCGCAACTCGGCGAGCATCACCTCAAACAATCCGTAGAATTCGTAATCGCTTCCCGCCGCTTCAAATCGCGGACGGTAATGATCATGCAGCGCAGGCCAGTCCACGCCGTTAAACTTCGGGTCGTAATAATTCTCGTTGATCGTCTTCCACACGTCTTCAAAAATCTCGACGCGCTCTTCGCGCGACAGTTTTTTTTGCGGTTGCGCTTGTCGTGTTGGCGAAGCGTCGTTGTTGTTTGATGGAGTGCGTGGTTTGCAAGCGGTGGCAGCGGCAACGGCGAGCACAAGGAGCGCGACGCAAGCAATGTGCTTATCGAAGACCGCGCTTCTTTTGTTCGGCTCAATTTTTCTCAATTGTGATCTAGCTCTCACGCCGCGCCTTGTCGCCGCGCGCGCTTTTCAAAAACTCTTCGTCCGCGTGTAAGCATTCTGCGCGGTTAGTTCCGTCGTCTGTTCGCGCCCCGAAACGTTGACGGGCAGACGCCACGATGTCACTTCATCACGTCCGGGCACACTCGCATAAACCCACCACCTGCCGGGCGAAAGACGCAGGAAGGCTTGCCCCTGCGCGTTGAAGCGCGCCCTCACAGGCGGGCGATTTCGCAATCGCCTTTCAAGAAAATCATCGAAGCGCTGCCCCGTCCGGCGTTCAAAGAAGAACTCGCGTTGCGCCGCCGCAAGGTCAAGCGGGTAGAGTTGGATGGATGCCTCGGCGAATTGCGCCGCGTCAACGGCAGGCACGTGCAGCAGAATGCGCAAAAGTGTTTCGCCGCCTGCGCCCGCTTCGCCATTCAAACTAAATTTACTTACGCCGTTGTCCGGCAAGCCCCGATAAATCGTCCAGACGCCCGCAACGAGCGCGAGGGCGAGCGCTGCACGCAATAACGTGACAATGAAAGATTGAACGGAACTTTTACTATTCACGTCAAACGTGTACGGCTATCAATGCTTGCGATAATCAACTCAGTCGTCACACAACACTAAAGCGTGAAGGTTACTCCTAAGAAGTTCAAATGCTGCTCAGATGCAAATTGTTTACGCGCCCGCTTCGCGTAGTGCGCTCTCTAATTCCGCGTTCGTCGGCACGGAGAGCACGCGCCCCGCGATGTCGAGCGTCGGCTTGCGCTCCTTGCCATTGTTCTGCTCCTTCACCCACTGCGAAGCGGCCGCGTCCTCGTCAACATCAATGTATTTGTAATCAACGCCCAGTTCATCCAACTGCTTTAGCGTGCGTTTCGTGTCGCCGCACCAGCCCGCCCCGTAAACTTTAATTTCCACTTCTCTGCTCCTTACATGATCGCTGTTTTCCGAATGTAGCATCATAACAATAAAGCCCTAAGCTTTCATATTCGCTTTCACACTTGCCGCCGAGCCACAGATTCCCGTAATCTCAAGGTATAATGTTTTTTAGCAACAATAGTCAGGCATTAAACGATCTGAGACTTTTAAGTTGTGAACGATAGGTCAACCGATAAATTTCGAGACGAGTGCGGCGTATTCGGTATCTTCGGACACGCGGAGGCGGCGCGCTTAACCTATCTCGGTCTCTATGCCCTTCAGCATCGCGGGCAAGAATCCTGCGGCATCACGGCGTCAAACGGCTTCGAGCTTCGATCTGAACGCGCGATGGGTTTGGTTTCCGATGTGTTCGACGCCGAAACCTTAAACCGTTTGCCCGGCGCGAGCGCCATCGGGCACGTGCGTTATTCAACATCGGGCGAAGTCTCTATTCGCGAAGCGCAACCCTTTCTTGTCGCCTGCCAGCATGGGCAAGTCGCCGTCTGCCACAACGGAAATCTGCCGTTTGCCACCGAAGAGCGAAAACGTCTTGAACAGGAAGGCGCGATCTTCTCGTCAACATCTGATACGGAAGTTGTGCTGCACCAGATCGCCCGTTCGCGCGCGGCAAGCATCGCGGAAGCGATTCCTGAAGTGTTGTGCGAAACCGAAGGCGCGTTTTCAATGTTGTTCCTGACGCCTGAGAGTTTGATCGCCGTGCGCGACCCGCGCGGCTTTCGCCCGCTCGCGCTCGGAAGATTAGGTGATGCTTGGGTTGTCGCCTCTGAAACATGCGCGTTCGATCTCATTGATGCCGTTTACGTCCGCGACATCGAACCCGGCGAGATGCTCGTCATTGACGCGGAAGGTTTGCATTCCTCTAATCCGCTCCCTGCGCGTCCGCATTCCTTCTGCATCTTCGAGCACGTCTATTTCGCGCGCCCCGATTCCGTAATCTTCGGCTCTTCGGTCAACGAATCGCGCCACAAGATGGGCAAGCGTCTTGCTATTGAGCATCCGGCGGACGCTGACATCGTCGTGCCCGTGCCCGATTCCGGCGTCGCAGCAGGCATCGGCTATGCGGCGCAATCGAAAATCAACTTTCGCTTCGGTCTCGTGCGCAACCATTACGTCGGGCGCACCTTTATCGAACCCGAACAATCCATTCGTAGTTTCGGCGTCCGCATTAAACTCAATCCCGTGCGCGATCTGCTCGTCGGCAAGCGCGTAGTTTTAATTGACGACTCAATCGTGCGCGGCACCACGTCGAAGAAGATCGTGCGCATGGTGAGAGAAGCCGGAGCGACGGAAGTTCACATGCGCGTCAGTTGCCCGCCGACCTTGAGTCCGTGTTTTTACGGAGTGGATACGCCGAACAAATCCGATCTGATCGCGTCGCAGAAATCGGTTGACGAGATTCGCCGCTTTATTGAAGCCGATTCGCTCGGCTATCTCTCGCTCGAAGGAATGCTTGAAGCGACCGCGTTCTCCGCGCATGAATCCTGTGTCGCGTGTTGGACGGGTCGCTACCCGACGCGCATCACGCGCGAAGCGGAATCGCAATGGGCGCGCGAACACGAACCGGTTCCGAGCGATTAAATCTTAATATTTAGGTCGTGAGACTGATGCAAAAAACATTGCCAATCAAGAAACATGGAGTGAAGGCGCACATCCAGATTTTGGAACTAACGAAAGCGGGCAGTTCAATCGAGTTTGAGATATTCGCCGATCAGGAGAAAATCGGTCGCATCGTGATCGGGCAAGGCTCGCTGACGTGGTTCGGAAAAAAGAGAAAGACGGGGAAGACCGTTTCATGGTCGCGCTTTGCCGAGATCATGGACGATATTTCTTATGGCTGATCATCGAACCGAAGCGTTAGACTGATATTTTATTTTGCAGACGGGAGCGTTTGAATGGCGCAGAGTAGGCGCGGTTGCGGTTGTGCGTTGGCGGCATTGGTGCTGGCGCTCATCGTTATCGGAATCTTCATCATCCCCTTCGCGCTCAAATGGTGGCGCGAGAAGCCGCCGCAGCCTTCAGGCGACGAACTGCGCGTGCATGTCCTCAACGTCGGGCAGGGCGATTCGATTTTAATAATCTCGCCAGCAGGCAAAACCGTGCTCGTTGATGCGGGCAATCCCGGCGGCGGTCGCCTTGTGCAAGCAGCGATGCAACGCGCGGGCGTTGACGCGATTGATCTACTCGTCGCCACGCACGCACACGCCGATCACATTGGTGGTGCAGACGAAGTTATTAACGGCATCACCGTGCGCCGTGTGCTCGATAGCGGCGTGCCTAACGCGACGAGGAACTACGAGGATTTTCTGAGCGCGATTCAGAATAAAGGAATTGAATATACAATCGCCGAACCGAATCAAAACTTCGACATCGGCGGCGGCGCAAGAATCACCGTGCTTGCACCGATTAAGCCGCTCTTTACGGCGAGCCAACTGCGTTCCGGCGGCAATGAGCCGAATGCTAATTCCGTCGTCGTGCGTCTTGACTATGGCAGTTTCTCGATGCTCTTAACGGGCGACGCCGAAGCGCAGACGGAAGATCGGATGATTAACGGAGGCGCCAACATCCTTGCCAAAATCCTCAAGGTCGGGCATCACGGATCGCGTTATGCCACTTCGGAAGATTTCCTGCGGCGCGGAAAGTTTGAAGCCGCGATCATCAGCGACGGACAAGACAACCGCTACGGTCATCCGAGCCAAGAAGTGTTAGATCGCCTGCGCGCCGCCAACATCAAAGTTTATCGCACCGACTTGCAGGGCGAAATTACCGTTACCACGCGCGGGCAGAGTTACGAGATCAAACCTGAACGTGAAGCGCGCGGCGATCTCTTCGCCGGACGCACACCGCAGAAAGATGACTCCGCCCGTTCCGGTTTCGTTCAATACGGCGATTTCGGCCCGCCGCCGCGCGCATCGAGAAACAGAAACAACAATACTAACGCCGCGCGCGGCAGATGAAGCGCGTTCGAGTTTGCTGCTCGCAACGTCCCTTTCGAGGAGAAGTAAGAAAAGCGATGCCTGATAAAACTGAAAAGCGTTCTTCATCAACTGATCTGCACGCCGTGATTGATCGTATCGAGGACAACGATACTGCAGTTGTGCTCTTAGGAGATGACGAGAAAATTTCCGTTGATGTTCCGCTCGCGCTGCTGCCCGAAGGCGCGACGGACGGCGCGCATCTCCGCATCCGCATTACGCTCGACAACGATTCACGCAAGTCGGCGGAAGATCGCATCAAGAATTTACAAGAGAAGTTGCAAAAGCGAAGCGGCACGGAAAACAAGAAAAGCTTCAAGCTCTAAACATTAGCTGCGTCAGCATCAACAATGAACCGTTCGATCACATATAGCGACGCAGGCGTCTCGATTGATGAGGCGAATAAAGCGAAGGAGCGCATCAAGCGTCTGGCGCGCGCCACATTTAACGAGCGCGCGCTGACTGAGATCGGAAGCTTCGGCGGCATGTTCGACGCCGCGTTTCCCGACATGCGCAAGCCTGTGCTCGTCGCTTCCGCCGATGGCGTCGGCACGAAACTTAAAGTCGCTTTTGCCACCGGCATTCACAACACCATCGGGCTTGATCTCGTCAACCACTGCACGAACGACATCCTCGTGCAGGGCGCGCGCCCACTCTTCTTCCTTGACTACATCGCAACCGGAAAACTCGCGCCCGACGCGATCACAAGCATCGTCGAAGGACTCGCGCGCGGCTGCCGTGAAAACAGTTGCGTGCTCTTAGGCGGCGAAACGGCCGAGATGCCGGGCTTCTACGCGGACGGCGAATACGACGTGGCGGGTTTTATCGTCGGCATCGTGGATCGTGAAAAAGTGATTGACGGCAAACGGATTGAGGCGGGCGATTCCCTTCTCGCGCTTCCCTCTTCGGGTTTGCACACAAACGGCTATTCGCTCGCGCGCAAACTCTTTTTCGAGATCGCACGCTACGACATACACACGCATCTCGACGAACTCAGCGCAACCGTCGGCGAAGCGCTTCTCGCTCCGCACAAAAGTTACCTGCCCGCCCTCGCGCCGCTACTTGACGCAAACCTCATTCGCGGACTCGCGCACATTACGGGCGGCGGACTACTTGAAAATATCCCGCGCATTCTCCCCGAAGGCACAAGCGTTGAGATCGCACGCGGCGCGTGGACGGTGCCGCCCGTCTTCAGCGTGATGCAAAGAATCGGAAACGTCAGTGAAGTTGAGATGTATCGCACGTTTAATATGGGCGTCGGGATGGCGGTCATCTGTGCGCAAGCGGATAAACAATCAATTACCGAGCGCGTCAACGAAGTGGGTGAAGAGTGTTTCGAGATCGGTCGTGTGGTTGAAGGCGCGAAACAGGTTTTGTTGATTTGATACGCATCCGATTAGCAGCTTAAGCGCGCGGAAGGAGAGCCGGGCGTTGAAACGTGTGATCATCATTCTCTTATGAAACGTGTGATCATCATCGTTCTCTTAATAGCCACGCTTCACTTTTTTGTGAGCTTAACAATCGTCTCCGTCGGCTTCGGCTACGCGGCGATGCGCATGGACGACCGTGACGAGCGCGAACGTCACCGCATGGGCAGAGAGATCGAGCCGGTGACAATTTTTGAACGTTTTATAAACGTCGCGTTCTTTGCAATGTCGTTTCCATTGCTTCTGCCTCTCTTCTACTTCGGCGGCGAAAAAGCGTGGCTTCCTCAATCCGGCGTTTCGCAGTTTATCCCGTTCGTTTTAAACAGCGTCCTGTGGAGTTTGCTCGCTTACTCGATTTTCCATCTCACCCGGCGCGCTATCAGCAAGCGGCAGACGAAAGATAAAACTTAACGACGTAGATTCACCGAACAACTTAGTCGCTCGTTTAAGTCGGCGCGCGGGATGAGACAATTACGGTTAACGTTTGCATGACTTTGAGCCTCGAACATCAGCAACGACACACGCAACGCATCGCCGTCCTCATCTCCGGGCGCGGATCAAACATGATGGCGCTCGCCGATGCTGTGCAGAGCGGTGCGATTCCCAATGCAATCGTGCGCGTCTGCATCAGCGACCGCGCGGATGCAGTGGGACTTGCGGGAGCGGCGGAACGCGGCATTGAAGCAGTCGCCTTTGAACGACGCGGGCAAACGCGCGCCGAACACGAGACGGAGATCGTCCGCACGCTCAAGGAACACAAAATCGATCTCATTTGTCTCGCCGGTTTCATGCGTCTGCTTTCGCCAAACTTTATCGCTCTTTATCGCAATCGCGTGCTCAACATTCATCCGAGTTTGCTACCCGCTTTTCCCGGTCTCCACGCGCAACGCCAAGCACTGACTCACGGCGTGCGCTGGACGGGCTGCACCGTACACTTCGTTGACGAAACCTTAGACGGCGGCCCCATTATCGAACAACGCATCGTGCCCGTTTTAGACGACGACACGGAAGAGACATTGTCCGCGCGCATACTGACGGAAGAACACCGCGCATACACGGACGCGGTCGCGTGCGTCGTGCGCGGAGATTATGAGATTATGGGGCGGCGTGTGGTGAAGAAAAGTCCGGCGTGATTTACCGTCAGTCTCTATTTTTCGGTTTCAGATCAATGCATTGAATCCATGACGATTGAAGAACAACTCGCCTACCTTCGCAAAGGCACAATCGAAATTATCCGCGAAGAAGATTTACGCCAGAAGCTTGAAAAGGCGGCAAAGACGAAGAAGCCTTTGCGCGTTAAACTCGGAGCCGATCCGACCGCGCCCGATTTGCACTTGGGTCATACGGTTGTGATTCGCAAGCTGCGGCAGTTTCAAGATTTGGGTCACATCGTGATTTTCCTGATCGGCGATTTTACGGGG
>JACDAW010000177.1 GCA_013695245.1 Pyrinomonadaceae bacterium
CAAGAATCCCGGCTTGCGCCCGCTCGTTAACGTCGGCGTCGGAAGATTGATGGCCGTCACCGAACGCGACAGCTTCCGCGACAATTGGTGGTGCGCCTTCAGCGAGCCGAAGACGGACGCTGAGCAAATCTACAGCGCGGCCGCAGCGACCACCGCACAAAACAAACGCCCCATGCACGCGCCCGTCTTTTTAACCGAAGCGCAACGCTCGGCCGCCGCGCGCGAACTCGAACGACTCGCAAGTCTCGGCGCAGGCCCCAATTATCTCGCCCGTCAAGCCGTGCTCTGGGCGAAGGCTAACCCAAACGATCCGCGCGCGCCCGAAGCTCTCCATCTCGCTGTCAGATCGACGCGCTACGGCTGCGTTGATAAAGAAACCGAACAAGCCTCGCGCGCCGCGTTTCAACTTCTGCATTCGCGTTACGGTGGAAGCGTCTGGGCGAAGCGCACGCCTTACTGGTTCAAAGGCTACGAATGAGGAAAGCGTGTTTGAAAATCCGTTGATCGCCTTCGCAATTCGAGCCACGCCTCGAAGAGTTCGGGCTGTTGCAACCAGACTGTGAACCACTCGGCGATCTCCTCTTTTTCGGCGCGTTTCCGCTCGTCAACCTTCGCGTTGCGCGCGATCATCTCTGCCCGCCGCTTGCCCTTCAAAACGGTTTCCCGCACGCGGCGCAAACCTTCAGCGTCCTTTGTTCGCGCAAACTGTTTGCGTAAGTTCTCCAAGCGTTTGATCGAACTCGTGGCTTGCGTGAAATCGGAAAACTTCAGCACGTTGCGAAACATTGCTTCGTAAGGATCAGCCGCGCGCCACTTCGCGTCCATCTCCAACACTTCCGCGTGACGCAACTCCGCGCCCTCGTCCGCCAGCAGACGCGCGACGCGCGCCGGACTTTCCACCGCGCCCGCGCCGAACCGCTCGCGCGCCACCTCCATAATCTTCTCCAATTCGTTCGCGCCCACCGATTCGCAATCGAGATGCTCCCACACCTCGATCATTAAATCCCGCTTCGTGCGCGAACTCCACTCATGCTTTTTCATTCTGCTTGCAGCTTACGATGCTCGCGTGTTGTGCATCAAGACGAGGTTAAGCACGCCGAATGATGAGTTTGGATTCTCTTCAAAGAAATATCAAATTAGCGAATCACGCGGGGATTCAAGATTACGTAATTTCTTTTGTGATTGACGTATATCGGACAGAAAATACGGAGCGGCAGAAGTCCCTAAAACGAGCCGTAGCGCCTTGCTTTTGTGGGATGCGGCTTGCACTACGCGACGAGCAAGCATCCTTCATCCCGCTTTATTTACAAGTTCATGCCAAGCAGTTGACCATTATTTGCTTCGGCGAAATCTATGCGCTGCTCGTTATAATTGAGTGTATAATTGAAGCTTGTCAGAAAAACTGCCTTCTCCGAAGACCATCGAAAGCGAGGCTGACTCACGAGTTTACGCGGAAAGAGAAACGATGGGGCGCGAGAATGTTCAGCAGATTAAAGAGATTTTCAACGCCGCACTCGAACGCGCGCCGGGTGAACGCGCGCAATTTTTAGCCGAAGAATGCGCGGGCGACGATGAAACGCGCCGAGCGGTGGAAAATTTGCTTTCGTCGCTTGAGTCGGCTGGAGATTCTCTCAAACAACCCGCCATCGCTAAGTTTGCCGAACTTGCCGCCGACGATTCAACACAACTTCAAAACGGGCAGATCGTTTCTCACTACAAAATTCTCGAATTCTTAAGCGCGGGTGGCATGGGCGAAGTTTATCTGGCGCAAGACGTAAAACTCAATCGTCGTGTCGCGCTCAAACTTCTGCCCTTGCAGTTCACTTCAGACGCCCAGCGCGCGCATCGCTTCGAGCAAGAAGCGCAGGCGGCTTCCGCTTTGAATCATCCGAACATCATCACCATTTACGAAATCGGCGAGATGGACAACAACTCGCATTTCATCGCGGCGGAATACATCGAAGGCGCAACGCTCAGGCAACACATCGCCCGCGAGAAATTTAATCTGCGTGAGATTCTGGAGATAGCGATTCAAACGGCGAGCGCGCTTGCTGCCGCACACGCGGCTGGGATTATTCATCGTGATATCAAGCCCGAAAATATCATGCTGCGTCCCGACGCGCTGGTGAAAATTTTGGACTTCGGGCTTGCTAAGTTGACGGAAATACACAGGGCGGCGATTGATGGAGAATCTCCGACGCTCATCAAGAACAGCACTGAATCCGGCATGATATTGGGAACTGTGCGGTATATGTCGCCGGAGCAGGCGCGCGGGCTATCGGTTGACGCACGCACGGATATTTTCAGTCTTGGCGTGGTGCTTTACGAAATGATCACAGGACAAGCTCCGTTCGCGGGCGAATCCAATGCGGATACATTAGCCGCGATTCTCAATAAAGATCAATTGCCGTTCGCGCATTACTCGCTCGATGTTCCACAAGAATTACAACGCATCGTCGGCAAGATGCTCAGAAAAGAGCGAGACGAGCGTTACCAAACGATGAAGGACGCGCTGGGCGACCTGAAAGATTTGCGAAACGAATTGCAAATGCAAGATCGGCGCGAACGCTCATCAGCAAACATGGAGTCGCATCATGCCACACTCGCCGTAAAAACAACCCAAGACGCAACGGCAAAAGGCAGCGACGAAAGCGAAGCGCGAACGACGGTAAATGCAACGCAAATCAGTTCGCAAAACAAAAGCCGTCGGCGCGGCGTGGCAATCGCGCTCGGTTTAGTTTTGACGGTGTTGCTGGCGGCGGGCGTGTGGCTTTTTCGCGCGCGGCAAAATTCGTTTTCAACTGTCAGCGTTCAGAAAGTCGCACAAATTACGAGTTGGTCGGGGCTAGATGATTTTCCTTCGATGTCGCCAGACGGAAACGCGGTTGCGTATTGTTCAGACCACAACGGCAGTTTTGAAATCTACGTCAAACAACTCACGCCCGGAGCGAAAGAAATTCAACTAACCGCCGACGGCGGGCAAAACTTTCAACCTGCTTGGTCGCCCGACGGTCAGCGCATCGCTTATTACTCGAAACAGCGCGGCGGCATTTGGGTTATTCCCGCTTCCGGCGGCGAAGCGCGGCAGATCACGGATTTCGGCTCGCATCCCGCTTGGTCGCCTGATGGTAAACAGATAGCGTTTCAATCATACCCGCTCAACGATCTTGGCGCATATGCACGTAATGCTCTGTCGCCTTCGACGCTCTGGCTGGTTGCGGCAAACGGCGGCGAACCGAAACAACTGACGCAAATCGGAAATCCACCGGGCGGACACGGCTCGCCTTCTTTCTCGCCCGACGGCAAGCGCATTGTTTTTGAAGTTGATGATTACATCAATGAGTCCGTGTGGACGATTTCAATTAACGGCGATGACGCAAAGCAAATCACTCAGAAAGGAAGCTACGAGCCTGTTTATGCGCCTGACGGAAAGAGCATTCTTTACACATTGAGCGGCGTATATCAGGTGCGCGTTAATCCAGACACAAACGAGCCTGTCGGTGAACCTTCGCAAATTGCAGGCATCGGCGGGGTGACTTCAGCCGTCAGGCGCGTGAGTTTTTCAGCCGATGGCAAAAGAATCGCTTACAGTGCGTTGACGCGCCGAGAAAGTCTTTCATCCATTCGCTTGCAAATAAATTCGAGCGAAGTCGAAGGCGCGCCCGTGCCGCTCGTTCAAAACACGAACGAACGCAGCAACTTCCCGACATTCTCGCCCGACGGCAAACGCATCGCTTTCACATCCTGTAACGTTGGCGGAACAGGCTGCGACATCTGGCTGATGAACGCTGACGGAAGCAATCAAATTCAACTGACAACTAATGAAAGCGGCGAGTTGATGCCAAGTTGGTTTCCAGATATGCAACAAGTCGCTTACATTTCAAAGCGCACCGGACATTGGACGCTGTGGGCGATTAACCTAAACACTAAACGCGAGAAGATGCTGCTCGATTTGACGGATGACATCTACGCGCGGCTCTCGCCCGACGGCAAACAGATTGTTTTCACCTTGACACGCAACGGCGGCGTTATCAACGTCTGGACGGCATCGCTCGCGGGCGGAGAGCCGAAACAACTCACATTCGATAAAGAGATGATGGGCTTTCCCGCTTGGTCGCCCGACGGCAAATATATCGCCCTTCAAATGAAACGCGGCGATGATACGCACATTATGATAATGCCGAGCGCAGGCGGAACGCCCGAACAGCTGACTTTCGATAAAGGGCAAAGTTGGATTTATGCTTGGTCGCCCGATGGAGATAAAATTTTGTTCGCAGGCTTTCGCAATGGACTCTGGAACGTCCGTTGGGTTTCGCGCTCGACGAAAAAACAACAGCAATTAACCAACTACACAAAGCTCAACTCCTTCGTGCGTTATCCATCGTGGTCGCCGAAGGGAGACCAGATCGTTTACGAATACTCAGAAACGACGGGCAACATTTGGGTGGCGGATTTGAAATAATCTCACGACTCGAAGCCGCGCGCGATCACATCGTATTTCCTAATTCTCTTATTTGCTCCGCTTATCACTCGCGCTCGCCGCTCATGTTACAATTCTCGTTCTTCACTCAAGAGGTTTAATGATGACGGCGACGATCAATGATGCGCTTGCCGCGCTTCACGCGCATTTCGGTTTTGAGGATTTCCGCGAAGGTCAACGCGAAGTTATCAGTTCCATCCTCGAAGGACACGATTGCGTCGTGGTGATGCCGACGGGCGGCGGCAAATCTCTCTGTTATCAACTCCCGGCTTTGATGAAAGACGGCGCAACCATCGTCGTCTCGCCGCTCATCGCACTGATGAAAGATCAGGTTGACG
>JACDAW010000180.1 GCA_013695245.1 Pyrinomonadaceae bacterium
GTCAGCAACCTCCGTCAGAATCTACGCGTTGAGGTGGCTACCGGCGCGACGCTTGTGGACGGCACGCTAACTCCGGCAGTAATCGTGAGTCCGTTAGACCCGAACATCGGAGCCGCCGCCTACACCAACAACTTTGCCGGGGCGACCTCAACAACGCTTTACGATATTGATTTCTTCCGCGACCGCCTCGTGATTCAGAATCCGCCTAATTCGGGAACTCTAATCAGAGTCGGAGAGTTGGCACCGCTCGTGCCGCCGATGGGTGCCGACATCACAAACGATCTTGTCAACTTCGATATTTCAGGGTTAAGCGGTACTGCTTACGCCTCGTTGACGCTTCCAAGCGCCAACTTCTCTGTGCTGTACACCATCAATCTGGGAACGGGTTTGGCTTCTTTTGTAGGAGTCATTGGCGGCGGAGCTTCGATTCGTGGATTGGCGGCTCCGGTAGGCAATCCTGTCCCGGAACCGGCGACGCTGCTGCTGCTCGGCACAGGCTTAGCCGGTGTCGCGGCAAAGGTTCGCAGACATCGAAAAGGTAATGAAAGCACCGAAGTTTAGTTAAGTTGAAGCAATAAGATAATAACCGCCCGTCAGTCTTACTACAGCTCGCGGGCGGTTTCGCTTTGGCGCACACGATTTGTGTTTAATTAATTGACGGTGAAGCGAGCTTGTTCGTGTCGATCTTCGCTCTTTCGATCTCGGCGCGCATTTGCTGTTTGCGGTCGGATTTGGCGCGGTACATCGCTTGGTCGGCGTGGATCAAAAGCTGATCAAGGGTTTCGCCGTGCAAAGCATAGTTGGCTGTGCCGACGCTGATACCAACGCGCGCGTGCTTGTCGCCTTCAACGTGAAGAGAAAACTTTGTGATCGCGCGTTCGATACGCTCGCGCAAATCTTCAACTTGATCGCCCACAAGATCGTGTACGATAGCGACAAACTCATCGCCCGCGTAGCGCGCGAGGAAATCATATTCGCGCAGTTGCTCACCGAGAATGCGTGCTGCTTCGCGCAACATCTGATCGCCAATCTTATGGCCAAACGTGTCGTTGACGGCCTTGAAATCATCGAGGTCGAGCATCACAACTTGGAAAGTATGATTGGTGCGGCGAGCGCGCGCGGACTCCTCTTCAAAGCGAACGTGTAGAGCGCGTCCGTTCGGGAGTCCGGTAAGCGGATCGGTGAGGGCGTTGGTTTCGGCTTGCGCGTGATTGATGGCATTGCCGAACGCATCTGAAGCGAGGCGCGTCATCGTGTCGAGCAAGCGCAGGTGATCTTCCGTGTATCGGTTAGGTTGGAGGGAATAAACGGCGACTGCGCCGAGCAGGTGATCACCCTTGATAAGCGGCAACGCAATCATCGAACGATAAGTTGTATCGGGCGCGAGCAATAGCCCGGCGAAGTCGAGCATCGGATCGAGCCACTCCGCTTGAATCCGGTTGGCGAGCACAAAGCCGGTCACGCCTTCGCCGAGCGCAAGACAATGATCTTGTAAAACGTCCGCGTTGCGACCCGCCGCCCGCACCACCCTCGCGTAGCCTTTCCTTTCATCGTAAAGATAGATGGCGCATGTATCGAACGGAATGATCTGCCCGACTTTATTGACAAGCACCGAAGCGATGTCTTCAACGTCCAACGACGAACTAAATGTGCGCGCCGTTTCATAAAGCGCATAAACTTCTCGGTGCGCATCCTTTATCTGCTGAAGATAAGCGGGCTGCAACGGGCGCAGCAATGCTTTCGGCGCGAGCGGCAAGGCGAGCGCTGCTTGCGTTTCATCAAAGGGCGGTTCGCCTTCGATCAGCCCGCGCGGATCGCATTCCTCGGTTGTGAAGCCGTGATGAGCTAAATCGGCGAGTTCAATTTTAGTTTCAAAGCTTTCAAGATTGCAGAGAAAAAGAGCGACGATTTTGGGATCGAAGTGTGTGCCCGCGTGATTGCGGAGCAGTTGGCTCGCCTCTTCGCGCGTCATGCCGCGACGATAGGGGCGGTCTTCACGCACCGAGTCAAACGAATCAACGACCGTCAAGATGCGCGCCGTGACAGGGATCGCTTCGCCGCGCAAACCTTCCGGGTAGCCCTTGCCATCCCAACGCTCGTGATGGTGGCGCACAATGGGCGCGACCGGATAGGGAAACTTCACACGTTCGAGAATCTGCGCGCCGACCGTTGTGTGAATCTTCATTTTTTCAAACTCAGGAGCGGTAAGCTTTCCGGGTTTGTTGAGGATGTGATCAGGTACGGCTAATTTTCCGATGTCGTGGAGAAGCGCTCCGGCTTCGAGGGCTTCGATCTCACCTTCCGATAAACGCAGGAGCTTGCCCATCCCGGCCGCGTAAATCTGCACGCGGCGAACGTGGCAGTGCGTTGTTTGATCTTTCGCGTCAATCGCGGTGGCGAGCGCTTCGACGGTAGCGAGATGCAGGCGATTGACTTCAGCCGCTTCGCGCGTCTTCTGATTCATGCGCTCGAAATATACCTTGTAGGTCGCATAAGTCGCGCCGACAACCGGGATGCTTAAAGCCACTTGGAGCACGCCGAAATTTATGATCGCTTCGTGAAGAAGCATCGCCGCAATCGCCGCGCCGAAGAACGTCCACGATGTCCACAAATAGCCGTTGCGCCAGTTGTCCCAGATCGAGCGGCGGCCTTTTAAAGCGTGCAGCGCCGCTACCGTCCAACCGTTCAGGAAGTATTGCAGCAGCGCCATCAACACGAGCGGCGCAATCAGTTGGCTAAACTGCACGCGTTCGGTGCCGAGCGGATTGGTGGAGACGTTTGAGTAAGCATCAAGCGCGAGATAGAAAACATTGCTGGCGATAAAGACGGTCGTTGCCATCATCGCCGGAGCGCTTATCCAACTTGTGGCGCGCTTCGAGGTGCGCAAGCTGCTGACGAATGAATCGGCTGCGCCGAGCAGCAGAGCCGCCGGAGTGCCGAGAAAAATGGCGCCGAGAAAAATGAACGTGTCGCCAGCCGTGACGCTCGCTTTCGTATTTGGAATGCGAATCGGGTGCGAACTCGAAATGACAACGAGGCTTGCGAGCGCGAGAAACTGCATCCACTGACCCGGATTGAAAGCGAAGGTTTGCCCGATGCCCCACCCGCAGATAAGCGCGCCGATGGCGACCATTACATACCAATAAACTTTGGCTGCGAGGTTATAATCCGACATATCAATAAATTTCACCCGCTTTGCTCCGTTCCCTTGAAAAGTCGGTTATGCCCTACGCGCTTTTCTTTTTAACAAACTGAAAATCCAAACTGCCCGGCTCAAACTGCTCTAATCGTTCACATTAAATTTTCAAAAAGGGGAGAGTGGGGAGAGTAAACTTTTACGGCTCGCCGTAGAGCAGTGCTCCGCTTGACGAATAATCGAGAGCTATGATCTCGCTAAGCGTGATGCCTTCGCTTACCGTCACGCCTTCGCTGATCGTAATTCCTTCGCTAATCGTGATGCCTTCACTGATTGTGATCCCTTCGCTCACGGTGATGCCTTGCGTAAGCATCGAGCCTGAACTTGTGAGGTCGCCATCCAGCGTTTGATTGTTAGCGCGCACCGCGTCATCAAGCAGAAGCACGCCGGGCGTAAACACAAAGTTCGTGTCGCTCTTCGTTTGATCTTTTTGAATCTCAATGATCATGCCTGTCTTGTACAAACGGTTTGCATACCACAGAACTTCCGGGCGGTAAACGAGTTGCATTGTGCGGAACAGTTCATCGCCGCCGAAGACGTGGCAACCACCGGCCGTCAACACCCGACTCAAGCGCACTTCTTCGCCGCCGATCTGCATGACGGGCGCGGGGAGATGCCCGTCGAGCAAAGGCACGCCGACAGATAGGCTTGAGGCGTTCCGGCGAATCGCACCGGCGAGATTTATCGCCGCGTCAATATTTAAAAGCCCCGCGCCTTGCGCAAAGATGCTTGTTCTTGCAATCGGCTGCGCCGACCATTGCAGAATGGCGCGCACCATCGGCGCGGTCAGTCCCGGATTGCGTTGCAGCAGAAGCGCGGCCGCGCCGGAGACGAGGCCTGCTGACATCGAAGTTCCGCTTAACTGCATCCATCCCGGCGCAACTTCCAACTGCGGATATTCTTCCGTGAGGTAAGCGCCGTTGGTCGGTATCATGCCGATGAGACGATTACCGGGCGCGACCAAATCAGGCTTGATCACGTTATCGTAAACGCGCGCGCCAGTTGCCGCATCCGTCCGCGAGCCGCGCGTCGGCCCGCGCGAGCTAAAATTCGTTACCGTATCGTCGGAGCGCGCAGGCGTAGCGTGCGTGTTAACCGAGCCGACGGTAATAGCGAGCGGGTCGTTGCCGGGCGATGTGATAGAGCCGTAAACCGTGCGCCCTTGCTCGTCTGTGCCGTGATTTCCGGCCGAAGTGACGACGACGAGTCCGGCGGCCACCGCCTTTTCGACGGCGCGACACAACGGATCGTTCATGAAGGATTCAGTTGAGCTTGCGCCGAAAGAGACATTGAGAACGCGAACGCGATAGCGTTCACGATTCTGGATCGTCCACTCAATGCCGCGAATGGCATCACTCGTCGTGCCTACACCTTTTGCATCGAGCACCCGCACATTGATGATGTTTGCGCCGGGCGCGATTCCTCCCGCGCTACCATCGCGCGCACTGCCTGCGGCGAGCGAAGCGATCATCGTGCCGTGTCCGTTAAGGTCGGCGGTTGTCTGCTCGCTGCGCACGAAATTAACGGAAGCGACAACGCGGCTCGGTTGTAAATCAGCTTGAGCGATTGACGATAAACTATTGATCGAGGTGGTTTGATTTTCTATACGGCTGAACGCGTGTGCGTCAACGCCCGTATCGAGAATAGCGATGCCGATGCCTGCGCCGTTAAGGATCGGACTGGGCTTTGTTGATTCCGCTTTTACGGTTGTGGCAAGTTGGTTGTTGTCCGAGCTTTGCGCATCATTGCCGTCTTCAACGGCCGTCGAGTGCGTTTCGCGATCAGGTGAAACCCACACCACATCATCGCGCTCGGCAAGCTCTTTTAATTCATTCGCATCAACATCGGCGGCGAAGCCGTTGAACGCTTGAAAGTCTTCGCCCGCCCCGCGCAGCCTTCTCTTCAACTCAGACTTAGGCTGCTCAGAGGTTTGCACGATCACGCGCGACTTTTCTTTTCCGCCTCGCTCAACAAGCGACTTAAGTTCAACCGAAATCTTTTTCGCTCGACCCGACGGCACAGCGTCGCCGTTGCGTCCTCGACCGAGCGTGCGCACGGGAAGAACGATATTGGACGCCAGCGCGAGTTGCAGCAAAAGAGTGCAAGCCTTAACGAGAAAGCTTAAAGCTCTTCGTTTCTGTGATTTTCTATCATGACGTTTGAACATTTTGTTATGACTGCAAACTCCCAAACCGCTTGTTATAAATTTACCCGCAACGTCTTCAACTGCTTCGGGCGCAAACATCTTCGGAAAAAAAGCGTCGCTCTTGAAGTGTTTGACCGGGAGCAAATCGGCCAAGCATCTCAAGAGCGACGGCGGGACAAGAGCGGCGGGCGCGTGGCAGAAGAGTTGCCCGCCGCTTATGGGGTGAGAAGCAATCGCGTCCTGTGCAAACGAGTTGTCAAACTTGTGCGGCTCGTCGAAACTCCGTGCGGTGAGTTCGTCAAGCG
>JACDAW010000201.1 GCA_013695245.1 Pyrinomonadaceae bacterium
GAAGAAGTGACCGCGGCGGTTGAACGTGCGCGTGCGGCGCAAAAATCTTGGGGCGCGCTTTCATACGTTGAGCGTGCTTCCGTTGTTTCGCGCGGGCGTCAGATCGTGCTCGATGAAATGGAAGAGATCGCTTCGCTCATCGCGCGCGAAACGGGCAAGCCTACAGTAGAAGCGTTGGCAATGGAGATCGTGCCGACGCTCGACCTGATGCGTTACTTCGCCGCGCGCACCGCGACGCTCTTGCGTCCTGAAAGAATTGACATCGGGCAGTACCGCTTGATGGGTCGCGCGTCGCGCATCGTTTATCACCCGCTCGGCGTGGTTGGCATCATCTCGCCTTGGAATTTTCCTTGGGCGATCCCCTTGGGCGAAGTTGTGATGGCGTTGATGGCGGGCAACAGCGTCGTCTTGAAGCCGAGCGAATTGACGCCGCTCACCGCCTTGAAGATCGCCGATGTATTCAAACGCGCCGGACTTCCCGAAGGCTTATTGGAAGTCGTGACGGGCGATGGACAAACGGGCGCAGCACTCGTCGAAGCGGGCGTTGATAAGATCATGTTTACGGGAAGCGTGCGCACGGGGAGACGTGTGGCGGAAGCGGCGGCTAAAACTTTGACGCCCGTGGTGCTCGAACTCGGCGGCAAAGACCCGATGATCGTATTGGATGATGCCGATGTGGAGACGGCTTCGAGCGCGGCCGTGTGGGGCGCGTTTGCCAACGCGGGGCAGGCTTGCGCGTCGGTCGAGCGGTGCTATGTGCATGAATCAATCGCGGAAGATTTCATCAGCCGCGTCGTCGAAAAAACAAAAACGCTCCGGCTGGGCGCGGGAACGAACGGTGATGCAGATGTCGGCGCGATGTCGAACGCGGCACAACTAGAGATCGTTGCAACGCACGTCACTGATGCGATTGCGCGCGGCGCGCGCGTGCTCACCGGAGGGAAGCGCACAGAATCGCTCGCAGGTTTATTCTATGAGCCGACGGTGCTCGACATGGTTGATGAAACGATGACGATCATGCGCGAAGAGACTTTCGGCCCCGTGCTCCCCGTCAAGACTTTCAAGACGGAGGAAGAAGCCTTGCGCCTCGCTAACGACAGTCCTTTCGGACTGACGGCGAGCGTGTGGACGCGAAACATCAAGCGTGGGCAGCGTCTTGCCGAGCGCATCGAAGCGGGCACGGTGATGATTAACGAAGTGCTTTACACGCACGGCATCGCGCAGACGCCTTGGGGCGGGATGAAGCAGAGCGGTTTGGGGCGCACGCACGGGCGAGCGGGTTTGCTTGAACTCGTCCGTGCGCAACACATTCACACGAACCGTTTGGCGCGCATCCCTGACCTCTGGTGGTTTAATTACACGCCGCGCTTCGCAAAGTTAGTGCGAGGACTGGCGCGCCGCTTTGCAAGTGGTTCATCCGCGCAAACATCGCTGCTTTTGCCGCAGATAATTCGGCGCTTTTTCGAGCGCAAAAAATAGAACCCAAATTTTCGTATAAAATGTTCTTGCCAAATGGAAAATTTCTGCTATACTCCGCGTTTTCCCCCAAGCAAGACGGTTGGTAATATTTTTCGCTGCTTCAGCCTCACCGAAGTGATTCGGTTTAATTTCAACCCAAGTTGCACTTCCGTTTATTATTTTGATTTATCGCATCACCCGCCATCATCTGCGGCGTGATGCGTTTCTTCGTGTACTCGATTGGTAGTTTAGGCTTCATTCCGGGTCGGTTAGCATTTATCGCGGAGGTTCACCTCGCTGGGTGCCTCTTAAACATTAACCCAACACCTTCGGAGGATAAACATGAAGAAGTTCTGTTCCCTGTTCGTCACGGCAGCAATGTTTGCCATGATGATCATGTCCACGCTCGTTATCGGTCAAAATAAAAATCCTCGCGCCGGTCGCGCATCGGATAGCGCCGCCCCCATCATTCAAGACTCAAACTCAGACAGATATTTCGTGCGCTTCCGCGACGGTGTGACGGAAAACAACAAACGCGCGGTGCGCGCTTTGGGTGCGCTTGTGCGCCACGAGTTTCCAGAATTGCGCGCCATCGCCATTAAGATTAACAATCCGGATGTGCTCGCTGCGCTACAAAACAATCCGCTCATCGAAGCCGTGGAAATTGATCCGATCCGTCACGCGATGGGTCTTTCGACCGAGCAACTGACGCCCACGCTTACCAATGGTCTCTACGGCTTGATCACCACGAAAGCGACCACCGTTCACGGTCGCGGAGTGACGGGCTTAGGTATCAACGTCGGCATCGCCGATACGAGCCTCGATTACAACCACCCGGACATCGCGCCAAACTACAGAGGCGGCATTGATACGGTTGGCGTCGGCGATAACGATCCGATCAATGACGATGGCGAAACGCACGGCACACACGTCGCCGGAACGATCCTCGGCGCGTTTAATAACGTCGGCGTTTACGGTGTCGCTTATCAAGCAAATCTTTATCACGCGCGCGTGCTCGGCCCCACAGGCGGCACCAGCTCCGACATCATGGAGGGCGTGCGTCACCTCGTCGAAGTGCGCGGCTGCAAAGTCGTCAACATGAGCTTGGGCGGCGGCTTGCCATCCAACACGGAACAGAATTTCTACAACGACATGCGCGCGAAGGGCGCGCTCATCGTCTGCGCGACGGGCAACGACGGCGCGAACACGGTCTCTTATCCGGCGGGCTATGCGTCTAACGTCGCGGTCGGCGCGGTTGATCGCAATAACGTTGTCGCTAGCTTCTCAAATAAGGGAACAAACATTGACGTGGTTGCGCCGGGCGTCGGCGTGCTCTCAAGCGTTCCGCGCGGACAAGGTTTTGAATCCTCCGTTACGACCAGCGCGACCTATACCTCTTTCGGCATGACTTATGCGGGCACGACTTCCGGCACGACGGGAACGCTCGTTGATTGCGCGCTCGGTCAAGTGGGTGAATTCCCCGCGAGCGTTGCGGGAAACATCGCGCTTATCCAACGCGGAACGATCAGCTTCGCCGATAAAGTAACGAATGCGATGAACGCGGGCGCAACCGCCGCGATCATCTACAACAACGCGGCGGGAGATTTCTCCGGCACGCTCGGCGCCGCGACCACAACCGACGGGCGCGCGTGGATTCCCGGCGTCACTGTCTCCGACACGACCGGCGCGACGCTTAAAGGTCAAGCAGGCTCTTCCGCGACAGTCACCAATCAAGCCAGTGATTGGGATTACTACGACGGAACTTCGATGGCGACGCCGCACACGACAGGCGTGCTCGCACTCATCTGGTCAGTCAATCCGAGCTTCACCAACACGCAAGTTGAAAGCTACCTCTTCAACACCTGCACCGACTTGGGCGCCGCCGGTTACGACACAACTTATGGTCGCGGCATCGTCAATGCTGATGCTGCCGTTACGCAAGCGCAGGGTGGCGGCGGTGGTGGAGGCGGCACAGCGCCTACCGCGCCGTCGAATCTCACGGCAACTGCTGTGTCGCGCGCGCAAATCAATCTTTCGTGGGCGGATAATTCCGGCGACGAAAGCGGTTTCCGCATCGAACGCTGCACGGGTTCGGGGTGCACCAACTTCGTCGAGATCGGCACGGTCGGCGCAAACGTCACCAGCACGGCGAACACCGGACTCGCTCGCAACACGACCTACACCTACCGCGTGCGCGCCTACAGCGCGACGGGTAATTCCGGCTACTCGAA
>JACDAW010000235.1 GCA_013695245.1 Pyrinomonadaceae bacterium
GCGCGAATTTAGGCACGGTTGCGCCGAGAGCTTCGTAAAGAAGAATTTGCTTGTGCGTATTCGTTAGGTGATCCTGCCCGCGGATGACGTCCGTGATCTTCATCTCGATGTCGTCACAGACGACGGATAGGTTGTACAAAGGATGCCCGTCGGAGCGCAGCAGCACGAGGTCTTCGATCTCCGTGTAGCCGCGCTCTTGCAGTCCATAAACGATGTCTTCAAATTGCGAACGCCCTTCGGCGTTTACCTTTAGGCGCACGGCAAATGGTTCGCCATTTTGGGCGCGTCGTTCGGATTCTTCAACTGAAAGATTGCGGTAAGGGTTGCTGCGGTGATTGATTCCTTCAGTCGCATCACGGCGCGCTCGCTCGGCGATCTCTTGCTTAACGTTTTTGTCGGAGCGTTCCTCACGCGGCGTGAAATCGCGGTATGCTTTGCCTTCCGCGATCAAACGATTCGCAGCGGCGCGATGCTTATCGGCGTTGGCGGATTGAAAGACAACATCCTCATCATAAGTCAAACCGAGCCACTCAAGGCCAGCGAAGATCGAGCGCGTTGATTCGTCGGTCGAACGCTCAAGGTCGGTGTCTTCGATGCGTAAGAGGAGTTTGCCGCCGGTTTTGCGGGCGAACAAATAATTAAAGAGTGCGGTGCGCGCGGCGCCGATATGCAGGTAGCCGGTTGGTGACGGCGCGAAACGAACGCGAACAGACATAAGGAAATTTTCGATTTTAGATTTGCGATTTTTGATTGAAGAACGAACTGCGACTCGATTCTGTTAATCGCAAGTCAGCAATCAAAAATCAAAAATAACAATAGGTTACTTGAACACTGCGGTTCAAGTAACCTATTGAGAAAATAAATGGCGGAGATGACAGGATTCGAACCTGTGATAGGCTTTTGACCTATAACGGTTTAGCAAACCGCCGCCTTCAGCCACTCGGCCACATCTCCGCGAGCTGCCGCTTACAGCGAAAAACCATTTTAGTCTGCGACCGCGAATTGTCAAGGTTGCGCCGCCGTGAGTGGCGATGCAAAAGCGTGGCTTAAAACTTTAACCGCATAAATCAGGACAGGAATTCTCAGTAACGGGGAATTTCGTAACTGCTTCGCCTTAATACCTTACGAATTCTTCCGCCTTTTTAACGTGGCTATGCCGCACTTTTGCAGTATAATACCTCTCCAGACATAGCCAACCTAAACTATCTGTTCGACTGCACTTTGCTTATTCAGGAGATAAGAGCGATGAGCGTAGCGACAGCCCGGCTTTACGACAAGCAAACGTCCGAAAAATTCTACGATGAGCGGTATTCAGGCGGATACATGGATGATTGGCCGCCGGAAAAGAAGCACCGAGTGATCGAAGTGATACGCGGGCTAAACTTACCGGAATCAGGTGAGGCGTTAGATTTCGGGTGCGGCAACGGCGTATTCACAGAAGTGATCCGGCTGGCTCTACCCCAGTGGCAGATTTACGGCACAGACCTCAGCAGCGTTGCGCTGCAAACTGCCAAAACTCGATACCCCGATTGCAACTTCTTTACGCCATCGGATAAAAACTTAATGAGCAAGAAATTCGATTTCCTGTTTACACACCATGTGCTTGAGCACGTCTATAATCTTGATGCGGTGTGGCGAGAAATTGTTAACTTCATGAAACCGGATGCCAGCGCGCTCCACATCCTGCCGTGCGGGAACGAAGGCAGCTTTGAACATGCGATTTGTCAACTAAGAGTTGATGGGATCGATGATCAAATTGGAAGTCGTTTCTTTTTTGAAGATCAAGGGCATGTCAGAAGATTAAGCACGAGACAAATGGATGAGTTGGCCGCTCGTTCAGGGTTGGAGTTAGCGAGAGAGTATTACGCTAACCAACACCATGGCGCGATAGAATGGATCACGGCGAGCGGAATGGATTTCTTTCTAACGCTTACCGAATCCGAAAACGCGAAGGATGCCGAGGCGAAAGCCAAACTGCTCAAGATTCGCCGAAAATTGAAACCCGTCGTCTGGGCGAGGGATTTAGTCTCAGGTGTAAGAGCGCGAAGGCACAAAGAAAAAAAGACCGCAAAGAATTGGGCTGGCTTGATAGCTAGGTTGCCGATCTTTGTTGTGTGCAGAATTGTAGATCAGCAAACGAGACGAAAGGCGGAAGCGGAGTGGGAACAAAGCAAGAATAATCGCAACGGCAGCGAAATGTATTTACACTTCAAGCGAACGAGTTGAAGGCCGCCTAGCAATCGCTTGCAGAAAGCGGCTCCGTTAAGAGCATAACGGAGCCGCTTCCCGTGTTCGGTCGTCGCGTTTATCGCTGCAACTTTATTCTTGGTTGTTTCCTTGTCGCTGCTGGCGGGAAGCTTCGCGTCGGGCTTTGGCTTCTGCTTTCAACGCTTCGAGTTGCGTGCGCTGTTCGGGCGTCAGCACATTGAGCATTTCAGCGTGCGAGCTTTTCTTTGTGTTGCGTAATTCGGCGCGAAGCGTTTCAAGTCGGGCTTGCTGCTCGCTTGTCAGCGTCCCCTGTTTGCTTTGAACGCGCAGGTTGCGGAGTTCTTCGCGTAGAGCTTTCGTGCTGCCGGAGTTGCGTTCCGCAATGGCTCGCATCTGCGCGCGTTGCGCGTCAGTCAAGTTGAGTTTGTGCATCGCGCCCATCATCATGCGACCACCGTCGTCACCATGGCGCTGATGACGACGTCCCCTGCGTCCGAAATTCTCTTCCTGCTGTGATTGCGTCGTCGCATTGCTGTTTTGCTGAGACGTTTGCTGTGCGAACGAAGGAAGCGCAAAAGCCGCCACAAAACCGAGCGTTAAGCCTGCTTTAACCAATCTGGATTTCATAAGTTGTCTTTAGCTCCTTAAATAAGAATTGCTTGATAACTGCTATCCCGCTCTAAGCGGCACGTTGAATGAAAGCTTCTGTAAGTTTCATCATCTCTTTAGACGCGGGAGCAAAGGCGTTGGTCTGAGAAATTTGCACGCGCTGTTTCAAACAGGAATTAAGATGTCTGACTTGTATGCGCGTTGACGACAAGTTAATCGTGATTTTGTGTGTGCAAAAACTTTTTCTCCGCGATACAATCTATCTCCATGAAGCTTCTACAGACGATCAACTCGCCCCACGACCTGCGCCGCTTATCTTTAGAACAATTGCCCGAAGTAGCGACGGAAGTCCGGCAATATATTATTGAAACGATGGCGCGCATGGGCGGGCACACGGGCGCATCTCTGGGCGCGGTGGAACTCGCCGTCGCGCTTCATTATGCGTTTGAGACGCCTGTGGATCGCATCGTGTGGGATGTTGGGCATCAAGCATACGCGCACAAAATCTTAACGGGTCGGCGCGAGGAGTTTCCGACGATCCGGCAGTATGACGGCCTGAGCGGATTCTTGCGCCGCGATGAATCCGAGTATGACACGTTCGGCGCGGGTCACGCTTCAACTTCGATCTCAGCCGCGCTGGGGATGGCGACGGCGCGCGATGCACGCAGGCAGTCGCATCACGTCTGCGCTGTCATCGGCGACGCGAGTTTGCCGGGCGGGATGGCGATGGAGGCGATCAATCAAGCGGGGCATCTTAAGAAACGCTTGATCGTGCTTTTGAACGATAACGAGATGTCTATCGCGCCCGCAGTCGGAGCGCTGACGGGTTACCTTAATCGCATCCGCGAGGCGCAAGGCTATCATCGTTTCAAAGACGAGGTTTCGGAAACCTTACGCTCAATCCCGACGTTCGGCGAGCAACTGCGCGGCGTTGCCAAAACGGTGAAAGACGCGCTGGCGGCCGCGGTTCTACCCGGCGCGCTCGTTAATGAATTAGGTTTCAAATACATCGGCTATGTTGATGGGCACGACACCGTTGCTCTTGTTCGCGCTCTGCGCGAAGCGCAAGCCGTAAAGGACGGCCCCGTTGTCGTCCATGCCTTGACGACCAAAGGCAAAGGCTACGCGCCCGCCGAAGCAAACCGCTACAAATGGCACGCATCGGGGCCGTTTGAGATCGAAACGGGCAACGCCATTTCCGCCGCCTCGTCTGCCCCGACCTACACCAAGGTGTTCGGCAAGACGATGTGCGAGTTGATGGCCAAGGACGAACGCATCGTCACCTTGACGGCCGCAATGCCGGACGGCACGGGCGTTGACATGATTTTGGAAAAATTTCCCGAACGCTCCTTCGATGTCGGCATCGCCGAGCAACATGCCGTCACGTTTGCGGCCGGAATGTCGTGCGAAGGATTAAAGCCGGTGGTGGCGATCTACTCGACGTTTTTGCAGCGCGCTTTTGATCAAATTGTTCACGACGTGGCGATTCAGGATTTAGACGTCACGTTTGCGATGGATCGCGCCGGGATCGTCGGCGCTGACGGCCCCACGCATCACGGGCTTTTAGACATCGCTTACCTGCGCGCCGTGCCGAACATGCTGGTAATGGCTCCGAAGGATGAAGGCGAGTTGCGCGATATGATGTTGACAGCGATTAAGCATCACGGCCCCGCCGCCCTGCGCTATCCGCGCGGGAACGGCGTCGGCGC
>JACDAW010000245.1 GCA_013695245.1 Pyrinomonadaceae bacterium
CCGCGAATCTCTCTTTGCTTTCCGCGCCGCGCGAAGCCGATTCCGCCGACGACATCGAACCGGAACACATCTACGACGTGATCGAACGCTTACGCGAGCGCTACGATTACACCGTGATCGATCCGCAACACACCTTCGACGCGATCACACTCGCCGCCCTCGATCAGTGCGACGACATCATTCTCGTTTTGACATTAGATATTCCCGCGATTCGCAGCACGCAGCGTTCGCTCGCGCTCTTTGACCGCCTCGGCTATCCGCGCCACAAAGTGCGCGTCGTCGTCAATCGTTGGAGCAAGCAGATCGATTTAGACTTGCAACAGGTCGAACGCTTTCTTGGCGAAAAGGTGGTCGGCTTCGTGCAGAGCGATTACCGCGCGGCCGTCAACTCGATCAATCTCGGTCAACCGCTCGTTAACTCCGACGCTTCCTCAAAGCTGGCCGCAGAGATTCGCAATATCGCCCGCGTTATCTGCGGCGACGGCGCGAATAACATTCTTCCCGCGACTGCGATTAACGAACGCCCGCGTTCGTGGACGAAACTCTTTCAAAGACAAAAAGCGCACAAGGCGGAAACGAACTTTGATCTGCAGGCCACGCTCGACCGCGCGTGAGCTTTGTATTTTACAAACATTCTTGATTCAGAATTTCAAATTTGAAATCACAAGCAGCATAGAAATATGGCACTACGCGAAAGACTAATTAAGGAAACGCAATCCGCCGGAGTGATTATGGGCCGCGCGGGTGAAGACGCGACGCTCTCCAGCCACCAACTCTTTCAAGAAATGAAAGCGCGTCTTCATCGCGCGATCATCAACCGCATGGATTTGACGAAGCTCAACCAGCTTTCTCCCGATCAAATTCACGGCGAAGTGGCGCGACTCGCTGAAGAACTACTCACAACGGAAAACACGCCGCTCTCTGCGAACGACCGCGAACGGCTCGTCGGCGAAGTGCGCCATGAGCTTTTCGGTTTAGGGCCTTTAGAGCCGCTCCTTGCCGACCCAACCATCTCCGATATTCTCGTTAATTCGCCGCACAACGTTTTTATCGAACGGCGCGGCAAATTAGAGCGCACCGAAGTGAAGTTTAAAGACGACGAACATCTTATGCGCGTCATCGAGCGCATCGTCTCCACGGTCGGGCGGCGCATTGACGAAGCTTCACCGATGGTTGACGCGCGGCTGACCGACGGCTCGCGCGTTAACGCCATCATTCCGCCGCTCGCCTTAGACGGCCCTGTGCTTTCGATTCGTCGCTTCGGCGCAGAACCCTTGCGGATGGAACAACTGATCGAAAAGGAAGCGCTCACGAAAGACATCGCCGAGATGTTTGAGATGTGCGTACACGCGCGTCTCAATATCTTGATTTCCGGCGGCACGGGCGCAGGTAAAACAACTCTTCTCAATGCGCTTTCAGCTTACATACCCGCAGAGCAACGCATCGTGACGATTGAAGATTCGGCGGAACTGCAACTGCAACAACCGCACGTTGTCCGCCTTGAGACGCGCCCGCCGAACATCGAAGGTAAAGGCGAAGTTACGCAACGCGATTTAGTCAAAAACGCTCTGCGTATGCGACCTGACCGCATCGTGATCGGTGAGGTGCGTGGTGGCGAATCAATAGACATGCTGCAAGCAATGAACACGGGTCACGACGGAAGTTTAACTACTGTTCACGCCAACACGCCGCGCGATGCTTTAACGCGCCTTGAGACGATGATCCAGATGACGGGCATGAAACTTTCAGATCGCGCGATGCGACAACAAATCACATCCGCGATCAGCCTCGTGATCCAAGCCGCGCGTCTATCAGACGGCACGCGCCGCGTGACCTCGATCTCGGAAGTGACTGGCATGGAGGGCGAGACGATCACGATGCAAGAGATTTTCCAATTCGAGCGCAAAGGCATGGACAAAGACGGCAAAGTTATCGGCCGCTTCAAACCAACCGGCGTGCGTCCGCGCTTCGCCGAGCGGCTCAAGGTTTACGGAATGCAATTGCCGCGCGTCTTCTTCGAGGAGGTATAGGATGGTTCCATTTTTCGTCTTTCTCTTCTGCTTATTTCTAACGCTCGGCATCTATCTGCTTTCGACCAGAAAATCCGATGCACAACGCGCGAAATTGAAACAGCGTCTCGCTGAGACTCTGCTTTTCTCTGCGGGTTCGACTGACGCGGAAGTGCAACTTGCGCGCGAAGAATTATTAAGCGAGATTCCGATTCTTAATCGCGTGTTGCTGCGGCTGGCGGTTGCCTCGCGCTTGCGGCGCATGATCGAGCAAGCCGACCTCAGCATCACCGTGCTGCGTCTGTTAATGTTTTCCGCGATGGCGGGAATGCTGGCGGCGATGGCGGTCTCCATGATCTCGCTTTCGTGGCTGTTGACGATCCTTGCGGGTTGCGCGGCCGCTGCCTTGCCTTTCGTTCATGTCTGGTGGAAGCGCAAACAGAGGTTCGATAAATTCTTGGAGCAACTGCCCGACGCGCTTGAACTGATGAGTCGCGCGCTCTCGGCCGGTCATGCCTTCTCTGAGAGTTTGCAAATGATCGCCAACGAGATGCCCGACCCTATCGCCGGAGAATTCCGCAAAACTTACGAAGAACAAAACCTCGGACTCTCCGTCAAACTCGCGCTTGAAAATCTCGCGGCGCGAATACCCTTGCTCGATCTTCGCA
>JACDAW010000255.1 GCA_013695245.1 Pyrinomonadaceae bacterium
CTTGAAAATTGGCTTGAAGATAATCAGTCCTACGCGACAGCGCCCACGACGCTGACCGCTTCTGCCACCCGCGATCTCTACGAGCGCGTTCGCATTAAACATTCCGTCGGAACAGAATCAATAACAACAGTTTTAGATCGCCAGGGGCGTGTCATTCCGAGCGAAGCCTTATCGCTCCCCGCCCCGACTTCAATTATTCCGACTCCGTCCGCGTTTCAGAAGCAGCGTTGGACGGATGGCGTCGTGCGTTTGACGACAATCGAACGCATCGAGCCTTACGGATGGAGCGTGGTGGTCGGCGTGCCGCTCACCGAAAACACGCGCGCCGGACGCTCAATTCTCTGGCTGACGACGACGTGGGCTTTAACGCTCGCCTGTTCGATCCTGCTCGCCATCTGGTCAGTCGGGCGATTTACAAACCCCTTGCGCCGCCTCGCCTTTTCAGCCGGAAAACTTGGACAGGGACGTTTTCAAGAGCGAGTTGCGGTCGAGACGAAGGACGAAGTCGGAACGCTTGCGGAAAACTTCAACTTAATGGCCGAAAGCTTACAAGGGAAGTTTAACGAGTTGCAAACGCAGGGCGCATTCATCGAGGAGGTGTTAGATAGTTTGCCGCTCGGCGTCGTCGTGCTCGATTCGAGATTAACGGTGCGCAAAGCGAACCCGACTTTCGCGCGCTTCGCCGGACACGATTCAGAATCGTTAGAGAATCGCGGACTCTACGAAGCGGCGGCCGGACTCGCCGTCCTGAGCGACATCATCGAAGACGTGCGTCGCACGCGCCGCCCGTTCGTCACCTACGGCTTGCAACTCAACCTTCTCGCGCGTAACAAGGAGAAGGAGCAAGAGCAGACGTTCTGGGACGTGATTTTATGGCCGACGACTCGTGAAAGCAGCGCGCGCGGGGATTTGATCCTGATCCTTTCGGAAGTCTCAAAGCGCGTGCAGGCTGAGAACCTTGCGACCACGGCCTTCGCCGCCGAACGCGCGCGCGCCGCCGAATTGGAGAGCGTGATCAATCAGATGAGCGAGGGCGTCGTGATCGTGGATTCGCGCGGGCGCTACCGGATCAACCTCGCAGCGTCGCGCATACTGGCGAGAGCGCCGGGCGAGTTCCGCGATGGAGTCGAAGCCTTAATTGACGACATCGCTTTACGCGATACGGAAGGGAATTTGGTTTCGACGCAAGAAACTCCTCTGCGGCGCGCGCTTGATAAGGGCGAGAGCGCAACGGGCGAGCAGTATAAAATTAAGTTGGCGAATGGCGAGGAGCGGATGCTGGCAGTGAGCGTTACGCCACTCGTCTTAGAGAAAGCGGAAAGCGAGATGAAACGAAGCGGCGTCGTCGCCGTCTTCCGCGACATCACGGCCGAAGTGCGCCAGCACAACGAAATCGTTTCGGCCTACGAACGCTTGCGCGAGCACGACCGCCTGAAGTCCGCCTTCTTCGCCAACATCAGCCACGAACTGCGCACGCCTCTCAACGTCATCATCGGCATGTGTCAACTGCTTGAGCGCGACCGACAGTTGCCGCTCGCCCCGTTGCAACAGGAAGCCGTCGGGCGCATGGAGCGCAACGCGCGTTCGCTGCTCATGCTCGTTAACGACTTGCTCGATTATTCGCGGCTCGAAGCGGGTCGCTCGGCCTTGCACATCGAAAACGTCAGCGTCAAAGAACTGCTCGACGAGGCGGTGGAAGCTTTAGCGCATGAAGCTGATGAGAAAGGCGTGGAATTATTCGCTGAGACGGCGGCTGATTTGGTGAGAGTGGCGACCGACAAAAACAAATTGTCACAAGTGCTCTCAAACCTTATCAACAACGGTTTGAAATTCACGCCGCCCGGCGGCAGCGTCAGCGTTAGGGCTACGCTGCTCGATGAAGAGCGTTGGCAGTTGGAAGTTAAAGACACAGGCATCGGCATGTCGGCGGAAGAAGTTGCGATCATCTTCGACGAATTTCGTCAGGCGGACGACCGGCTAACGCGCCAGTACGGAGGCGCCGGGCTAGGGTTGGCGATCACGCGAAAAATCGTCGAGTTGTTAGGCGGTGAGATCGAGGTCGTCAGCGAACCGGGGCGCGGCAGCCGTTTCCGCGTTGTCTATCCGCTCGCCGCGCATCCGCGCACCGGCACAGGTTCTTTGGTCGCGCCGGGCGAAAAATCCGTGACGCCAAACTTGCGCGCGCGTGTTGGCTAGTTGGATTCGCCTTTGGTATTTTAGGTTACGCTAAAGTCTGGAAGCGACCTTATGTCTCAACCACAACAGAGCATTAAAGAGACGGATAACGTGCGGCGGACGATCTTTATCGTCTCAGGACTCCTCGCCGCGCTCTTGATCGCGGGCGTCATCTATTTTGCCACCCGCCCGGCGAGCAACACGGCGGCTCAGCCTCGACTCGAAGGCGCGATCCGTCCCGGCTCAAGCGAGTTTGATGAGCACGGCAAAAACGTTGTTATTGATAACGTGGAAGCCTTCAAATCGCCGCGCGCTCTGGGCGATCAAATCGTCAGGATACAAGGCGTGGCGCACAATTTTACGGGGCGCACGCTCAGCGGTCTTGAGATACAAGGCACAGTCGTTGATTCGCAGAAGAATCCGGTCAAGCAGCGCACGGTGATCGCCATCCCGTCACGCGCGACGGGCGCAAACGAACTCGCGCCGAACAGAACGATGCAGGTCGTCGTTAATCTCGAAGGCATCAGGATGGACGCCGATCTCGCCAACTTTAGAATTGACGTAACAGGCGTGCGATTTAAATAAACGTCGGTAGGACGACGCTCCGCTTATGTCGCTCCTTGTGCTTCTCGTTCGGTTTCATCTCGCACAAAAAGATTCTCAAGCCCGCCGCCAACCGGCTGCACCGAGATGAGGCGCGCGCCGTCTGAG
>JACDAW010000257.1 GCA_013695245.1 Pyrinomonadaceae bacterium
CTCGTCTATTCCGAAGGCGATCTGTTGTCCGCGCTGATCGTTGACAAATACAAAGATGTGCTCGTTATGCAAACGCTCGCTCAGGGAACTGATGCACTGAAGGAGATGTTTACCGAGTTGCTCGTTGAGGAAGTGCGCCCGCGCGCCATCATCGAGCGCAACGACATGCGCGTGCGAGAGCTTGAAGGTTTAGAGATTAAGGCGGGCGTGCTTTACGGCGATCCGCCGGATGAACTTGAAGTCGTGCAACACGGCGTCCGTTTTCGCGTCTCCCCGCTCGGCGGGCAAAAGACCGGCGCGTTTCTCGATCAACGCGAGAACCACGAAGTAGCGCGCTCGTTTGCGAAGGGGCGCGCGCTTGATTGCTTTACTTTCAACGGCGGGTTTGCGCTCTCGATAGCCGGGGCATGCGAAAGCGTTCTAGGACTGGACGTGTCTAAGGAGGCAGTTGCGGCGGCGGAGCGTAACGCGGAATTGAATGGTTTTGATAACGTGGAGTTTCGAGAGACAAACGTCTTCGACGCCCTGCGCGAAATGGAAGCCAGGGGCGAACGCTTCGACACGATTGTGCTCGATCCGCCCGCGTTCGCCAAGAATCGCGGAAGCATCGCGGCGGCTGCGCGCGGGTATAAAGAGATCAACCTACGCGCATTAAAATTATTAAACGCGAATGGTGTTCTTATCACCTGCACGTGTTCTTATCATGTGAGCGAAGGTATGTTTCTCGATTGCCTCGCGGCGGCCTCAAGCGATGCGCGGCGACGCATGCAGATCATCGAGCGACGCGCGCAGGCGCGAGATCACCCGATCCTCGTCGGCGTGCCTGAAACTTATTATTTGAAGTGCATTGTGGCGCGCGTGATTGAATAAAAGATCGATTAAACACTGATCGGAATAACCCTTCAATTTTTCACGCGATAGGTAACATACACGCAACCGTTTTTGAAGGTTTTGCATTCAAGCAGTTCGAGATCGATCTGGCGTTCCATTTCATGAAAGAGCGGAATGCCTGTGCCGAGTAAAACCGGGTGAATGTTGAACCCGATTTCATCAATCAAGTTTGCCTCAAACAGCGATTTCGCCAACTCCCCGCCGCCCATCACA
This sequence comes from Pyrinomonadaceae bacterium, assembly GCA_013695245.1. Lineage (GTDB taxonomy): Bacteria > Acidobacteriota > Blastocatellia > Pyrinomonadales > Pyrinomonadaceae > JACCYN01. The sequence continues at coordinate 1,105 of JACDAW010000257.1, forward strand.
CAGATGCCTTTGCCTTCTTGGTTCTTCAGCTTGCGGACAAATTTGGCGGCGTCTTCGGAAACGATTTCAACGCTTTTGTCAGTGCTACTTTTCAACGTGCGCGAAAAAACGTAAGTTTTCATCCCGCCGTAAGGGTTTTTCTTGCCCTTGCTGTGACTGAGGCTTGGGTTGTAGGTTTTGCGTCCCATGAGAATCGTATCAATTGTTTTCCAAAAATCAACGATAAGAGACTGCACCTCATCGCTCCACATCAGCCAATCAATCGCGCCGTCTTTGCGCGCGATGTAATTATCCAGACTGTTGGCAACGCCGAAGGTTACTTTCCGCATTTTTATCCTTACTGTGAATCGTTTAACTGTTTGTTGCTGATGTTAAAACTTCGACGGCGAGAGTTGCCGCAATGTCTCACCTATCACACAGCAGCCGAACGCCCAAATTAACCCGCGCCGAGCAAGTAGCATTCAAACAACATTGTAAATACGACGATGAAAGGAATGCTATCGAGGCGTCGGGTTCAATGAGTTGTTAGACTTATGCTTACGGATTCAACGCGGATTAGAGACTTGGTTTTCTGCTACCTTTATAAGCAGGCGCAACGCTTCATTCACCGCTTTAGCATCAGGAAAAGCTGCCGTCACATCCGGCTCAAGCAGCACCAGATTTGTGCCCGCACGATAACGTTCAACATATTTACCGCGCACCCTGCCTTTCAACTGCGAAAGGTCATATTCAGGTCGCAATTCATCTTCTCCCATTTCAGCTTCGACTTTCTTCATAGAACTCTCTTTCTCCACGAGTAGGCTCACGTGCGCTAATGAGGCGAACAACTTCTCCATCATCTGTATGCGCCACAATCAACATTTTATCCTTTTCTAACATCCCGATGATAACAAATCGCCGCTCTTCTGTAGAATGGTCAGGATCATCAAATGTATCTGAAAGCGGGTCGCCGAAAACTGTAGCAGCCTCTTCAAAAGAGACACCGTGACTCGTAAGGTTTGCAGCAGCCTTGTTTTCATCCCACTCAAATCGCATGATTCAAATATAGCCGCTTTTGCCTTATGTTCATAGGAACAATTTATCAGAAGCCTAACGCCCGAATTTGTATGTTGACGGATGTCGGCTGAAGCGGCAAGCTTTAGCCACAGAGGATACCGGAGAAGCAGTGCTCGAATTATGACCACAAAGAGTCAGTGGGTTAGACAAGCTCCCGGTATCCATCCTTGCAGCGCACCGAAGGTCGGACAGTATCCAAAGCCGCTCACATCTTTGAGCTGAGCTTACATCTGCAAGTTTGACCCGCGCCGCATCTGATTCCAAAGGAGTTCAGCACCATGACAAAATCAGCACTCGGCATCGACATCGCAAAACTGAAGTTCAATACGTGCCTCATCAACCAAAGCGGCAAGCTCCGTCATAAGGTATTTCCCAACACTACGACAGGCTTCGAGCAACTCCTTGACTGGCTTTCAACGCAAGGGGTAAAGCAAATCCACGCCTGTTTAGAAGCCACAGGCACTTACGCTGAGTCGCTCGCACTCTTTCTCCATCAGGCGGGACATGCGGTGAGTGTGGTCAACCCGGCAGCCATCAAAGCCTTCGCCGGGAGTCGGTTGTCACGCACGAAAACAGACCGCGTTGATGCCGAACTCATTGCCCGCTTTTGTCAGGCGCAAGCACCGCTCGCATGGACACCTCTGCGTCAAGAAGTGCGCGAACTACAGGCACTTGTGCGCCGTCTGGAGTCACTCGTCGAGATGCGTGTGTCCGAGGAAAATCGGCTCTCGTCGATCATCGCAGTTGAGGTTGTGCGCCACAGTGTCGAAGAACATCTCAGTTATCTCATCGAGCAGGTCAAGCGCACACAAGAGTTGATCCGTAACCACATCAACTCTCATCCTACACTCAAGCAGCAAAGCCGATTGCTCGATTCCATTCCGGGCATCGCAGAGACCACTGCCGCTCTGTTGCTTTCCGAGATTACTGACATCATACAGTACCGAAGCGCACGTCAGGTCGCCGCCTATGCGGGCTTAGTTCCCCGCGAGAGACGTTCGGGAAGTTCAGTTCGCGGACGCACGAGGCTCTCAAAGATCGGTAACGCGCGGTTGCGCAAAGCACTCTACTTTCCGGCGATCACAGCACTTCGTTGTAGCCCATTCTTTCAAGCGTGGGCGAAGGGCTTGCGCGAAAGAGGCAAGTGCAAGATGAGTGTCATCGGGGCGGCGATGCGCAAGCTGATTCACCTCGCTTACGGTGTGCTCAAGACGGGCAAGCCGTTCGATCCTGACTGGACAAAAGAAGCACAAAACGCTTGACTCGCAACACAGTATCTGAGCGGCGGCGGGCGAACTCACACAACCATGAAAGGACAAAGCAACATGACAAGCACGCTATCCCGCCGTCCGCTCGAATGACTTGTTATACGTCCGATGAGTATAATTTATTTTCCTCTTCCTCGTTTGACAATCTAATTATCCGCTCAAACTTCAAACCCACTTTAGCGAGGAGTTTCCCGGAAGCATCATTATCTTTTGTG
>JACDAW010000277.1 GCA_013695245.1 Pyrinomonadaceae bacterium
CCCCGTCTTGGCGGTAATCAAAGCGCAGGATTTTGACGATGCGCTCAAGATCGCAAATGATACCGAATACGGTTTGACGGGCGCGGTTTATACAAATGACGAAGGCAACCTTGAGCGCGCGCGCCGCAAGTTTCATGTCGGTAATCTTTACCTTAATCGCAAGTGCACGGGCGCGCTCGTCGGCGTGCATCCGTTCGGCGGCTTCAACATGTCGGGCACAGACTCGAAGGCGGGCGGGCGCGACTACCTCGCGCTCTTCATGCAGGCGAAAGTTTCGGCCGCGAAAATACGCGCGAAAGAAGACACGAAAGCGGAAAAACGAGCGGCGATATGAAAACACAGGGAGTCAGAAGACAGAAGTCAGAATAAATGCGAGCGCAGCGTAATTTCGTTTTTATTCTGTCTCCTGAATTCTGACTCCTGACTTCTGAAGTTTATGCGTTTAATTTTCATGGGCACGCCGCAAGCGTCCGTGCCCACTCTGCGGCGGCTGCTGGAAGACGGGCATGATGTCGTCGCCGTCTGGACGCAGCCGGATCGCCCGTCAGGGCGTGGCTACGCCGTGAAAGAGTCGCCGGTAAAAGAATTCGCACTTAACCGTAATCTTCAAGTCGAGCAACCTGAGAAAATAAAGATCGAACAAGCGCGTGATCTGTTTGCTTCATATGAAGCCGACGCCGCAATTGTTGTTGCCTATGGGCGTATCTTGCCTCCCTCCTTCTTGCGCGCGCCGCGTCTCGGCTGCATCAATGTTCATTTCTCGCTGCTTCCGAAATACAGAGGCGCAGCGCCCGTCAACTGGGCGATTGTAGAAGGCGAACGCGAGACGGGCGTGACGACGATGTTGATGGATGAAGGCTTGGATACGGGCGCGATCCTTTTGCAAAGCGCGATTGAGATCGGAGAGCGCGAAACGGCGACCGCTTTGATGAACAGATTAGCGGAGAAGGGCGCGGAGTTGTTGAGCGAGACGTTAGGAAGATTTGATGAGATCGAACCGCGCGCGCAGAACGATTCGGAAGCGACTTTTGCCCCGATTCTTAAACGCGAAGACGGATTAATTGATTGGTCGCAGGATGCGTTTAGGATTGAGCGGCAAGTGCGCGGCTTCGATCCGTTTCCGGGCGCACACACGATTTACAAATCGCGCCGCTTCATCATTCGCCAAGCCGTGCCCGTTGGGGCGCAAGCGCGGCGCGGCGCGGCGGGTGAGATCGTTGAAGTGACGAAAAATGAAATCATTGTTGGGTGCGGAGGCGAAAGTGAGTTGCAACTTCAGGCGGTGCAGCCGGAAGGAAAACCCTTGATGGCGGCGCGCGATTTTATCAACGGCGCGCGCGTGAGCATGGGCGAAAGATTCGGATGAAGAATCGAGAGGAAGCGCGACGAGGGAAACAGCCGGGAAGCTTCGAGCGCAATCTTGCGGTCAAACCTTCCTCCGGCGTTTCGGAAGCGCGCCGGGCGGCGTTTGATATCTTGCGGCGCGTTGAACTTGAAAGCGCGTATGCCGCGCCCTTGGTTTTGGAAGCGGGAGAAAGGTTGCGCGCGGATGACAAAAGATTGTGCTATGAACTTACGCTCGGCGTGCTGCGGCGACAGTTGTGGCTTGATCATTTGATCGAGCATTACGCCCAAAGGAAAGTTTCGACGCTCGACTTAGGCGTGTTGCTCGCGCTACGTTTAGGTTTATATCAATTGCGCTTTCTCACGCGCGTTCCGGTTTCCGCAGCCGTTAATGAATCCGTTAACCTCGTGCATGAAGCACGTCTTCGCTCGTCCGCTGGGTTAGTTAACGCCGTCTTGCGCCGCGCCGCGCGTGAACCGCAATACGATCCGGCGATGGAAGCGACGAATGAGATCGAGCGCATCGCAATTGAAACTTCACATCCTGCGTGGCTCATCGAGCGGTGGGTTGAACGCTTCGGCGAAATTGAAACGAAGGCTCTCGCTGAAGCGAACAACAAAACGCCTCCGGTTGCATTTCGCATCAACTCTTTGCGCGCGGACGAAGAAGAGGTGTTGGAAAAGATTCGCGCGGACGGCGGAGAGTTAAAAGAATCTGAGATCGCGCCGGGCGCGTGGAGAGCGGAGGGCGCGAGCAAAGTCTTGCGGCGGTTAAGTCTTGAAGGAAAGATTTATTTGCAAGACGAAGCATCGCAACTCGTCGCTTCTGTTGTGAACGCGCAAGCTTCCGAGCGCGTGCTCGATGTGTGCGCCGCGCCGGGAAGTAAAACGACGCACATGGCGATTGAGTCAAACGACCAAGCATTGATCGTCGCAGGCGACATACACGCGCATCGTTTGCGCGTTGTGGGCGAATCGGTTGCGCGGCAGAGTTTGCAAAGCGTGCGCCGCGTGCTGTTTGATGCCGAGCGCGAGTTGCCGTTCGTTGAGAGAGTTTTTGATCGCGTATTGGTTGACGCGCCGTGTACGGGGACGGGCACGCTCAGGCGCAACCCGGAAATACGCTGGCGCATCACAGAACGAAACGTCGCGGAGTTGAGCGGGATACAGAAAAGGATTCTCGCTCAAGCTTCAAAACATGTGCGCGCGGGCGGGCGACTTGTTTATTCGACGTGTTCGGTTGAGCGGGAAGAAAACGAAGAAGTTGTGAAAGCGTTTCTTGATAAACACAACGACTTTGCAGTGCTTCCCCGTGCCGTTCCGGCAAACTTTCGCACAGGCTTTGGAGCGGCGCGCACGTGGCCGCATAGGCACGATACGGACGGCTTTTTTATTGTTGCGCTTGAACGTAAAGCGGTTATTTGAGTTGCGATTAAGGAATAGTAGTTCTTTAAATTGACTTGCGACCCCGCGCAGGCGGGTGTTAGACTTCGCTGCTTCGGCACCTGACTTGCCCGAATCGCCCCCGTGTTGAGAGAGGCAGCCAAAGATTGTGATCGCGCCAAAACGAACGTTTCTCGGCCTGCTCGGTAAATTTGTAATCGTCATCTGTGTCGCTGTCGCTTTCCTCTTCGGATTGCTCGGCACGGTTTATCTGTCGTTCCGCAGTCCAGAAGTGCAAGTGCCAAACTTGGTGGGGCGCGCACGCGCTGAAGGCGAATCGGAGTTGCAGAAAATCGGCTTGAACATGCGCAAGCGAGCCGAACGACCGAGCGCCGATGCGAAGCCGGACACGATCATCGATCAATCGCCGCGCGCCGGAGAAAACATCAAGGTCGGGCAGACCGTGGCCGTGATCGTTAGTCGTCCGCCTAAAGAAGGCGAGATGACGGAGAGCGCGGCGGTTGCGCCTTCGCCGGAAAATCGAAACGCGAGCGGAAGAGCAAACGCGGTGAACAGTAATATCAACAACCGCAACGAAGCTGATCGCAGTCGCAATTCCGCCAATAGAAACTCTAATACGAGGAACGCTAATAATCGCAACGCTAATGTTCGCAACGCGAATGGCAATAATACAAACAATAGTAATAACAGCAACAGCGCAAATCGTAACCAGAATGCGAACAATCGCAATGCCAACGTTCGCAACCTGAACACAAACGTTAATCGCAACTCGAACACTAATCGTAACGTCAACAACGCAAACGCGAATCGGCGTCCGCCATTAATTACAACGCCGCCCTTTAACCCGAACGCGAATCGGCGTCCGTAAGCAGCTAAACGCGAGTCGGCTGCGTTAATTCATTTTTAAGGGCGCGACTTCTGAAAAGAAACAATGTTGCCGGAAAGCAAACCCGCCGTCGAGATCGCGCCGTCCGTCTTATCGGCCGATTGGACGCGCGCCGGAGCGCAGATCGAGGCGGCGGAGCGAGGCGGCGCTCGAATTATTCACGTTGACGTGATGGATGGATTTTTCGTGCCGAACATCACGGTCGGTTTGCCAATTGTAAAATCGCTTCGCCGCGCAACCCGTTTGCCGCTTGACGCGCATCTAATGATTGAAAAGCCGGAGCGTTACGCCGAACAATTTGTTGAGGCCGGAGCGAACATGGTTTCCGTCCACGTTGAAGCCGATAAACATTTGCACCGCACTTTAACGGCGATCAAAGCGCGCGGCGCGGGGGCGGGCGTGGCAATCAATCCGGCAACTCCGCTCGTCGCTTTAGAAGAAGCGCTTGCTTACGCCGATTACGTCGTCTTGATGTCGGTGAATCCCGGCTTTGGCGGGCAGACATTTATCAATGCGTCGCTTGATAAAATGCGTCGTCTGCGAGGCATGATCCGTGAACGCGGCTTGAAGACGAGAATCGAGATTGACGGCGGAGTTGATTTGCGCAACATCGCGGAAGTCGTAGCAGCGGGCGCGGACATTGTGGTGGCAGGAACGGCCGTGTTCGGTGGAGATGACCCGGAGCGCGCCGTGCGCGAATTGCGCGAAGCGGCCGTAGAGTGGGTTTAAGATCGCAATAGAATTTGCGTCATCATTTGTTTGACGCCGATTCATTTATTCGGCATTCATCACTTATAATTAACCCGTAGATTTAACGGAGGTTTTCAGATATGCGTTTTCGTCGTGCAGCTGTATTCGCCGGATGTGTGCTCGCTCTTTCCGTGTCGTGCGCCGGAGCAGTTTTCGCGCAGGGAGGACAACCGCAGCAGGCGCGCACCGCGCAAGGCGAAGGATCGCCCGCGCAGCGCGTCAACGTTATGCTCTCGCGCCTTGACGCCCTGCGGCGTTCGCTCAACAGCGCGCTGGCCAACTTAAACTCGGCTGATCGAGGATCGTCCGATGCGAAATCGGCGGACGATCCACGCACACGCCTTCGCGGATTGGAGCGTGAAGTCTCTTCGGTTTCATCTGAGGTAAACGATCTGCGCGGGAAGTTGGAGCGCGCCGAAAAATATGACGCGACGCAACTCGACAAATTAGAAACATCGGTCGCCGATCTCAACGAGCGCGTGCAAGCCGGTTTGCGCGCCACGGCGGGCGAGCGCCGCAGCGGAGATGCAAGCAGCGCATCCTCCGGCAATAATTCAAAGAAGAAGAAAGGCAGCTTATTCGGTCGCCTGTTGGGGCGCGGCGGCGATGATAAGTACGGCGAGTTAACGGGCACGGTCGCGCCCGGCAGAGACCGCGAGTTGTTTGAGATTGCGACCAGAGAAGCGCGTAAATCTAACTACGACGAAGCGCGCCTGCTCTACAATACGATCATTACCACTTATCCGGAATCTCTCTATCTTCCGCTCGCCAAACTCGCAGTCGCTGACACGTTCTACCTTGAAGGCACAACGAGCGCGTTGATTCAGGCGAACGCCGCGTACCGGGATTGGTTGACGTTTTTCCCGACCGACCCGTTAGCCGACGACGTGATGTTGAAAATGGCGGAGTGCGAAATGCGGCAGATGGGTTTGCCCGACCGAGACATCTCGCACGCGCGCAAAGCCGAGCAACAACTGCGTGTTCTCTTGCAGCAGTTTCCCGATACCGGCTTGCGCCCCGAAGTAAATAAGCGGCTTAGCGAAACGCAAGAGAATCTTGCGATGTATAATTTGAAAGTCGGAAATTTTTATTACGAGCGCTACGAGCGCGGCGTCGCGCCGAACCCGCGTGGCGCGCAATCGCGTTACCGCGAAATCATAGATAAGTATCCGAACTTCTCTTACTACGACGCGGCGCTCTTCCGTTTGGCCATCACCTATGTGCAGGAAGAAGAACCCGACGAAGCGGCGAAGTATTTCCAACAACTCCTGCGCGACTACCCGAACAGCGAATATGCCGACAAAGCGCGCGAGCAACTCGAAGCCATCGGCGCGCCCGTCCCGCAACCCGATCCGGCGCGCGCTAACAATGCGCCGCCCGAACGCCCGTCGCTCACCGAGAAGATTTTCAGCGAAGTGTTGGGGCGCGTTTCAGTTACGGTTAACAAAGACGGCGTGCTCATCAGCCGCGACAATGAAGATAACGACTTGATCGCGCAAGCCATCGCGCGCGGCGGAAAACTACCTGATAACGTAACGCCAACTGCTCCCGTGCAGCGTCGTGCGCCAGCGCGCAACATCGCGCCCGCGCCATCCGCAC
>JACDAW010000321.1 GCA_013695245.1 Pyrinomonadaceae bacterium
GGATTGAGCGGCGCGCCATCTAAAGCTTCAACTAATCCGATCTGATTCTCGTTAATCACCGTCGCGTCGAAAAATCGCACGGTGAAGAGTCCCGGCTTCGTCGCACCCTCTCCATTTTCGAGCGAAGCGGATTGCGTCAGTATCCGCTAGGTTCCGGGCGTAAGAATATCAACCTGGGTGCCTTTTTGCCCGCCGGAGGCGACGAACTGTTCGGCGTCTTGAAAGTTGCGATGACCTTCAAAAGCTTTACCGAGCAGACGACCCGCGTCAAGCGGCGCGCCATCGGCGGACGTGATAACGCCGACTTTACCCTGCGGCACCATCGTCGCCTTCGCAACCGATACGCGAAACAGATACGGGTGAATCGGCCACAAGCCCGGCGGCAGCGTGCGCAGTTGAATGCCTTTGACGCCGCCCCGCTTGATAAACGCAATCGGGTCTTGAAAATTATTGTGCGCGTTCTCCGCGCGGTCGGGCGCGAAGATTCTGCCGGGAGGCATCGGCTCGCCGTCAACCGCTTCGACAATGCCGAGTTCGTCCGCGCCGATCTCAATCAAAGGCACTTTGCGCACCACACGCTCGAACGGGTATTTGATCAAATGCAAGCCGGGCTTTAACACATCGGCTTGAATGCCGACTTCGCCTTCCGTTGCGACGACACGTCCGGGCGGCATCTTTTGTCCGAAGTACCGCCGCTCTTTGATCGCGATCTCCTGCGCGCCGACGTTAACGAGAATACGTCTTAAGATCGCGACGACCACGACGAACAACACTACGGCCGCAACGATCAGGGGAATAAAAGTGTTCATAACTCTCCTTGCTAAACAACACGTTTGTAATTTGAATCGCTAAAACGATTCACTACGAATCTTCTCGTTTGCTTACCGCAAGTTCACGGCGAATTTCGGCAAGCCTTTCCTTTAACATGAAGCCTGCGCCCGACGCGCGCGCCTGCGCACTGAGCACCCAGAATTGACTTTCGACAAGTTTGCAGAAATCCTTCCCGCTCATTGGCCTCGAATTATCTGCGCACGAAAACCGTAACGCAACGTTTACGGCTTCCTCATAGAGAGCCGCATCATCAGAGAGCGCCGCGACGTGTAGCATCTCCGCCATCAAATTTCCTTCGGGCGATTCTTTCCAATCTTCAATTAGCGCCTCAGCCAAACGACGATTCGCGCGCAACTCTCCGCCTGCCGCGACTTCCGCCGCAAGTCTGCGCAAGCACTCGCTGTCATCCGCGCAACCCGTCACGAGTAAATCTAAAGCTGCATCGTAGAGCGTTTCGTTTTCGGCCGCGTGCGCCTCATGCAAAACGCTTACATCGCCATTCGCAGCGCGGGCGAGAAGTTCGGCTCGTTGTTTCTCAAGCTGCTGCACATCGTCAATCGCAATCGGCAATTCGTTTCCCTGCCCGCCAAATAGAGAGACGGGCGGCGGCGCGTCCAACTCACGTTTCACGAGGGGACGGTCAATCAGCAGGCGCTTAGAAAGATAGATAGCAAGCGTTGTTGCGGCGATGAAAAGAAGGAAGATGATAAAAATGGCGCTCAACTTTTACGCCTTTGGATGCCCGATTGATGGGGTGGCGGTAAGGCATCGTTTGTGCCACACTCGTTTTCGGGCGTCCAGCGTATTATACGCCGCCCAAGACGAAAATGTTGCAAGCTTTGAGCGAAGATTGCGCGGAAAAGAAGAAGGCGGAGAGTGTCGAACGTGTTAACTCTCCGCCTGCTTTTAAGTGTAAAACGATTTATGATTTCAGGAGTCGCACGTCGCCGGAGGCGGACGATAGACGCACGCGGCGCGAGCCACTGCCGAGACGGCCGCGCGCCCGTTTGCCGGAATGGTACTGCGAGTCTTCGATTTGAAGCGGAAACTCGGTCTCGAGCGAACCGCTCGACGTTGACATCTCAACATCGGCGTCAGTGTTGGCGGGAAGCCGCACGCGCACGTTGCCGGAAGCGGAGGAGAAAGTCATGTTCGTCGCACCTTCAAGCCGCGTTATTTCCGCTTCGACATTTCCGCTCGCCGTCGAAGCGTTGACGCTGCCGCGCGCTTCTTCGACGCGCACATTGCCGCTCGCGCTCGAAGCATGGATCGAGCCGCTCGCGTCGCGCAAGGTAACGTTACCGCTCGCCGTCGTGAAGCGAATATTTCCCGTGATGTCCGATGCTTCGATGTTGCCGCTCGCGGTCGAAATTGAATCGAAGTTATAGGCAGTCGAACGCGGCACGCGCAACTCGAAACGAATGCTCGCGTTCGTGCTGCGGCGTTCTTCGGGGTAACGCGCGCGCAATTCGACGCGGTTCGCGGTGCTCGTATCTTCCACTTGCACGAATTCGCGGTCGCGCCCTTCTTTGTAAGCGACGACCGACACCGCGTCGCCGTCATAACCCGTCACCTTTATGTCGCCCGAAACATTGCGGATGCTAATGGTGTCGTTTGCGCCGATGCGGTAGGTTCGTTGAAAGTCTTGCGCCGTGGCGCTCGCGGCGAACGCTAAAACGACGAATAATTGAACGGCGGCTGAACGTAATAAATTCGTTTTCACTTTTCCATCTCCTTACTCAAAATTTTGTAAACAGATTCAACCGGAACGCGCGTGCGCCGCAAGCGATGCTTACAATCTCCGGCCTTATTCCATCTTTTCAATGTGTAAACACCCCACAAGCTCATTTTGTGACAAAAAAATTTGTTCGACTGAAGAAGCGGCGAGATAAATCGCTCTGTCCGAACTAAATATCTTAAATTCAGCCATGCTCTCTACACTAAAAAGCGTGTGTTTGATATAAAATTTAGTTTGTAGCGGGCACGCCGCGACACGAAGCGCGGGCGAACGCCTGACATATCACGAAAGCGGAGATTAAATGACGACACCTGAAGAAACTCTCGCTCACTTGCGCGAGCGCTTGGCAACGATTCACGACATCAATGCAGCAACCGCTCTGCTCGCATGGGATCAGCAAACCTACATGCCGAAGGGCGCTATCGCCGGACGCGCCGAGCAGATGGCGACCTTGAGTCGTCTCGCTCACGAGATGTTTACCGACGCGGAAACCGGAAGCTTGCTTGATAAATTAAAGAATCAATTCGATGAAGGCACGGATGAACGGGCGCTTGTGCGCGTTGCGCGCCGCTCGTATGACCGCGCGACGAAATTGCCGCCCGCGCTCGTGCAGGATTTAACGCGCACCACCGCGCTCGCCGAACCCGCGTGGGCGGAAGCGCGCGCTAAATCCGATTGGACTTTGTTTGCCCCGCATCTCGAAAGAATCGTCGAACTTCAACGCCAAATCGCCGAAGCCTACGGTCACGCCGCGCACCCTTACGATGCCCTGCTCGACGAATACGAACCGGGGCTGACGAAAGCGGAAATCGAAAGGATGTTCGACGAACTTAAAAGCGGCATCGTGCCGCTTGTTAAAGCAATCGCCGCACAGGGCGAAGCAGATCGCACCGCGCCGCTTCACGGCCAATTCGACGAAGCGAAGCAAGAGCAATTCGGCAAAGACGTGATCACGCGCTTCGGCTACGACTGGACGCGCGGACGACAAGACCGCACCATTCATCCCTTCTGCATCAACTTCGGATCATCCGACGTGCGCATCACCACGCGTTTCGATGCGACGTGGCTTTCGCCCGCCCTCTTCGGCACGCTGCACGAAGCCGGACACGGGATGTACGAACAAGGAGTTGATCCGAAATACATACGCACGCCGCTCGGCGGCGGCTGCTCGATGGGCGTTCACGAATCGCAGTCGCGCCTGTGGGAGAACATGGTCGGACGTTCGCGCCAATTCTGGACGCGGTTCTACCCTGATTTGCAGAAACTCTACCCGGAAGCCTTGAGCGAAGTTTCGCTTGAAGCCTTCTACCGCGCGGTCAACGAAGCGCGTCCTTCCATGATCCGCGTCGAAGCGGACGAAGTAACGTACAACCTTCATATTCTCTTGCGCTTTGAATTGGAGACAGCATTACTCGACGGGAACTTAAAAGTCGCTGACGTGCCCGCCGCATGGAACGCGAAGATGACAGACTATCTTGGCATTACACCCACAACCAATGCAGAAGGCACGCTCCAAGATATTCACTGGGCGGGCGGCATGTTCGCCTACTTTCCGACTTACACTATCGGCAACGTCCTCGCCGTGCAGCTGTACGAAAAAGCGATTGAAGCACACCCGACGAT
>JACDAW010000239.1 GCA_013695245.1 Pyrinomonadaceae bacterium
AGTTTGTTGGATAACATCTATTTAATCTGCCCGTAACGGTGAATTAGCATGAGGCGAATACAGTGTGCGTGCCATCTCGCTTGGGCGAGAGACTTTCGGGGAGGGTTATGTGGTATGAACGGAGGAGCGCATAACCCTTTCCGGTTTACAATCGTGAAAATCATTAGCTTCTAGTTTTCCGGGTGATAAATCGTGTAAGAGTCCGGCAATTTCAAAAGGGGTTGACAAATTATATAGATAGTTGTATATATCTCTGTGTGATGGAAGCCATTCAATTTCAGCGTATTGCTAAGGCGCTCTCCGACCCGCGCCGCTTCGAGATTTTGGAAGTGATCGCGGGCGGGTCGGAGATGTGCTGCGGCGCGGTCGTCGAGCGTTTCCCGGTCGCGCAGGCGACCGTCTCGCACCACCTGAAGGAGTTGACGGATGCGGGTTTGATCGAAACGCGCCAAGAGGGGCAATTCAAAATTCTGCGGGCGCGTCCTGAAATCCTCGCTGAATATATCGCGCAACTGCAACGCCGAATCGGTGTGAGAGTGGCGCAGCCGCGTAAATCTGGAGCCAAGCGCCGCGCGTCGAAAGTTTAAACTGATAGTTAATGTGAAGAATGCGCGCGGAATTTAGATAGATAATTGCACATACGTCTAAAAACGATGTTTTAGATCAGCGTGATTATTTTAAGGAGAGTGAGACATGAGCGAAATTATCGAACTGACGCCGGGATTGCAGTGCTGTTTGCTGTGCGGTCGCACGCTCACGGATCGCGCGCTCCATGATCGCATGGAGGAGCCTGTGCTCGCCTCGATCCGAACCGAGCATCCCGAATGGTGGGGCGAGGACGAAAGCTGTCAGCCGTGCGTTGAAGAATATCGCAAACTGCTTGCTCAGCGTTTAACTCGCACGGCGGCGTTGACGGTTGCGGCAGACAAAAGCCGCGCGTCTGGATGGTTGAATCGTTTCTTCAGCCTCTGAACCCGTTTGAATTGTGTAAACGAATATGTGTGAATGAAAGGAAGTTAATAATTATGAGCGAACATGTGACGGATGTGACTGATCAGAGTTTTGAAGCGGATGTTCTTCAATCTGAGAAACCCGTGTTAGTTGATTTTTGGGCGGCGTGGTGCGCGCCGTGCCGGATGCTTGCGCCGACCGTTGACGCGGTGGCTGAAAAGTATGCCGGAAACGCGAGCGTTGTAAAGTTAAACGTGGACGAGAATCCGGGCGTGTCGCAGCGCTACGGCATCAAGGGCATTCCGACTCTGATTCTTTACAAGAACGGCAAGGAAGAGGAGCGCGTGGTGGGCGCAACCTCGAAAGAAGCCATCTCACGCATGATCGAAAAGCACATGAGCGCGACTTGAGCGAAAACAACTCTAAACAGTCGGAGTACAGGGCGCGTGTTATGGAGATTGAAATAACGTTAACAACTTAGGAGTTTAAACTTGAAAGCGATCAGGATTCACGAATTTGGCGGCGCGGAGCAATTGCGTCTTGAGGAAGTGGAAAAGCCGCAGCCCGCGGCCGACGAGGTGTTGATTCGCACGCGCGTCGCTGGCATTAACTACGCCGACACGATGTTGCGCGCTGGCACATATCTGATGAAGCCGCCGTTGCCGTTTACGCCCGGCTTTGAGGTTGCCGGTGAAATCGAAGCAATAGGCGTAGAAGTTAAAGACGCGCAAATTGGGCAGCGAGTCATCGCAACGCTACAGGGCGGCGGTTATGCCGAGTATGCGACGGCCAAGTCCGCGCAAGTCATTCCGCTGCCTGATGATTTAGATTTCGGCAAAGCGACCGCATTGCTTGTGCAAGGTTTAACGGCGCTCGGTTTGCTTAAGAGTTTGCGAGCCGGTCAGACGGTTCTCATCCACGCGGCCGCCGGAGGCGTCGGCTCACTGCTCGTCCAACTCGCAAAGTTGAAAGGCGCACGGGTTATCGGCACGGCGAGCACAGCTGAGAAACTCGACATCGTTAAAAGCTTGGGCGCGGACGCGGGCATTAACTACACGAGAGCCGATTGGACAGAGCAAGTT
>JACDAW010000380.1 GCA_013695245.1 Pyrinomonadaceae bacterium
AAAAAGACCTGAGTTCGGCATAGCAAAGGAATGAGACCGAAAACAGGTGTGACTATTACAAGCCAAAAGATAGAAAGAATTTTTAATGCCTCTCTCATATAACGTACTTCTTAGCTCGTTGTAATGATCGTCGCGCGCGCGCCCGTGAGTTCCGAGAAGTCTTTGGTGTAGATAGCGTCAACTTTTCTCAAACGACGAATCAGTTCGACGATCTCTTCGGCAGACGTGAATCTACTTTCGACGAAACAAATTGCCCAGCGCGGCAGATGCAAACTTGTCTCCAGTAAATCTTCGATTGAACGCAAATGTTGAGTCTTGGTGTGCGCTGCGAGTTCTAAACTGTTCGCGCCTGTGCGTTCAAAATCATTCCAGAAATCGTCTGCGCCGCGCGCATATTCTTCGCGCCACGCCCATCGGCTATGTCTCGCCGTCGCGTTTTGGGTCGGCGGCAATCTCAAGAATAGAAGATCGCCGCGCGCTTCGGCGAGAAAATCGCGCGCCGTTCCTGCGTGGCAGGTGTTGTCATGTTTATTGTTGACAGGCGGCGGCTCCATCTTCCACAAGCGACGGAACACGGCGGAGAGCGGTTGCCGCAAGGAAAGTGTTTCTTCATTGAAAGAGCGAACGTAATCGCCCACGCTCATCAAAAGCGAAAGGGCGAGCGAGCGTTTGTGTGCGCTATCGAGTTTTTCGGCTTGCGCGCGGACGTTGTCAAACCACCATGCGTCAATTTCACGAAACCATTTGCGCAAGATCGTGTGGCGCAGTTCGTAGCCCGGCACGTAAGCATCTCGAAGTAAAATTTCCAAATCATCTTCCGTGAGTCGCGCGCTGTTGTTTTCAATCCGCGCTACGTTCTTTGTCCACGCCCATTGTCGGCGGTCGCTCACGCCTACGCGCGCGCCCCAGCGCTTGAGATGAACACCTAAGTTTGGTTCGCCGCCGAAAGGAATGGAAACGGAATCGAACTTCAAACGCCGCAGGACGCTCAACTCGAACGCGAGCCAACGGTCGGGAACGTCGTTCGATGATTGATCAAAAATCATTTATTACTCGCTCCCTACTTTCTCCGCGACAAACTCGTTTTGCTCGTCTGCTTCAGCTTCATCCTCTGCTGCGGCGCGCGGCGTCACGGCGTAAGAGTTGAAAGCCGGATTGCTTCCCGAAGGCAACGAGAGAAACGCGCGGACGACTTGCGGATCAAACTCAAGTCCGCTCCATTCGATGAGCGTCTGTCGTGCCGTTTCTGCTGACTGCGCGGCGCGAAACGGGCGCGCATCCGTAAGCGCGGCATAAGAATCAGCGACGCGCAAGATTCGAGCGGGAAGCGGAATCTGATGTTCGCGTAAGGAATCGGGGTAGCCCGCGCCGTTCCACCATTCATGGTGCCAGCGCACGAGAAGTTGCGCGGCGCGCGGGGCGCGGGCGTTGGCGAGTTCCGTTTCGCCGATCACGGGATGACGCGCAAGGTCGAGCCGTTCATCAATCGTCAACTCGCCAGCGTAGCGAATGTAGTCGCGCTTCAGTGCGGCTTCTCCGAGATCGTGCGTAAAGGCGGCGACTCGGAGCGCCCAGCGATCTTCGATTCCGAGATGAAAGAGTTTTGCGATCTCGTCGGAGATGGTTGCAATGCGCGTCGCGTGAGGATGTGCGTATGCTTCAAATTCATCAACCGAAGCGGCGAGTCGCGCGAAACTCTCTTCGGCGTTGCGCTGCTCCTTCGTTAATTCAACGCGGGTTAGATTCATCTTCTCCCATATTCACTAATGCTACAAAACAAAATTGAACTGCTATTGCTTAAACTAAAACTTATCTTGCCAACGGAAAGTGGCCACCAACAAACAGAAAGGAGTTCTTAAATTTGTGTTGCTCAGCGCTCTTTCGCGGTTGCTCACGGCGCTGTTGATTGTTCTGCCCCACTCTTACCACGTTAGATGGAGCAAACAGATTACGATGCCTTTTGTAGCTCGGCAAGCATCGGGCATCTAGTGTTCTGTAGATCGAGGGCGAGAGTGCGTTGCTTCGCCGCTCTATAGTGCAGGTCATAACCATTTCGAGAGCGCTCAATTATCGCTTGGTTTTTAGTTTCAGATCATAGGAAGCGCGCGTTGAACCGTTTTTCAATGTTTCGTAAGCCTGCGCAATTTTCGCAAACGCGGTTTCGATGCGAGCGCGCTCCCCCGCACCAACGTCTCTGTGAAAGCGGTCGGGATGATAACTTTTAGCAAGCGCGTAATACGCCGCTTTGATTTGCGCGAACGGTGCACTGTTTGCTACGCCGAGAACTTCATAATATGTCGCGGCGCGAGCGCGAGCGTAGAGGATGTTTAAATCCGGGGCAGCTTCCGGCTGCGGCACGGAAGAATTGTTTGCGTTGCTCGTCGCCGCCGTTTCCTTACCGCTTGCGACAGGCGCGCCCGCGCCATTCGCCGGTAATTCTTTAACTGCGACGCTTGCAACAGTAGCGGGTTGTTTCGATTCGCGCTCGGTCATCACCTTCGCTTGCCGGAGCGTTTGTTCGTCGAGAATTGGCGGCCAAGATTCGCGTGTGACAAGCGCGCCAAGCGCGAGCGTGTAGATCACGTGCCGTGCTTCGCGCTCACCGAGTCCGCTTACGGCGACGAGTTCATCTAGGCGCAACGGAGCGTAAAGGCGCGAAAGCACAAACGCTTCGTTTGGCAGCAACTCGACGGCCGACGCCGCTTCGCTGGCGGGTGAAATGATCTCCGTGCCGTTCGCCAATCTAGTTTCGGCAAACTCGACGGGCAATCGGCGCGCGGCTTCGAGAAAAAGCATCGGCGCATCAAACGTTAGCCGCGTTTCTTCGGTGGTGCGCGCGCGCGGGTCAAAACTCCATTCGCCGTTTGTCCAAAGCAGCACGGAGCGCAAGATTTCCATCGCTTGACGAATCTGTAAGTCGCGCAGTTCGCCGGGTGTGATGCTGTTCGTTGAGATGAGCCAGCGCGCGAGTTCCGCGTCCGTCGAAAAATTGTTCGCAGTCGCTTGCTGCAAGTTGCGTTCGGGAATGCTCTGCCAGCGCGCCAGACATTGAATAAGACGCTGCGGGCGCAAGTTAGAACTCGTGAATACGATTGCGCCTTTGTCGCAATAAATAACCGCCTTCACACGCTCGCGCGCGAGACGCACAGCGCCCGAAACTTGCTCGGTGGACATTTGACGCAAGAGTTCTGCGAGTGGGTGTTCCCTGAGTTGACCGTTCATGGGACGCGGAAGAGAGGAAAGTTTGACATTCCTCTGCCGAGCATCATAACCCACTTGCCGCGCGTTTGAGAACCAATCTCTTCGGGTCGCGCACATTTGTTTGACACGCCCGCAATATTGACTTTATAAATCACTGGCATCCTTCTTAATTAGAGTTTTCGACAACTCGCAAAATCGTCAATCAATAAGGAGCGTTCGCCGTTGCGACGCTGCTCCCGCGCCGCCGCCATACGCAATCGAAACATGGTTGTTAATTCGCTTCACAGTAAGAAAAGTTTAGAACCCACAGCGTCGCGCGAACTCCACGCACTGAGCCGCGAGATCGTCGATCTTTTCTACACGCAAACTCTTTCGCCTGAAGAATACGACCGGGAAGAGGACGTGTGTCGCGCCTTCTCCGACGTGCTGCTGCGCCACTGGGAGTTGTGTTGCATCGTCTCCTACCTGCGCGACGAAGCGACAGGACGCCTCAAGGAATGTGCGAGCTACACGCATCATGGTTTACAAAAAGAGCGAGCGCTTCATGCGAGCGCGCAACTCGCGCGGGCGGTGGAACGAAAAGGTCACGAAATCCATCTCTGGCTTGAGGAAGACGAAACGAACGCTGAATTAACCGGTGCGTTTCAACTTTCGCAGCAACGCTCGGAGGAGTTACAAGCAGTGTTTGAGGAAGCGGAGGTGCGCGCGGGCGTCGCGGTTCCGATCTACGCGCGCGGCGCGCTCGTCGGCGCGCTCGTCGTTTTGTCGGCTTACCCCGAACGCCTGCGCGCCGCGCTCAAAGGCGTGCGCTTCGTCGCCCCGCCGATCATGATCGCCGTTAGCAACGCGCGCCGCTACCGCGCGCTACGCGATCAGAGCCGCCACATCGAGCAGCTCGTCGAAGAGTTGCAGCAGCACGGGCGGGCGCTCGAAGAAGCCAACGCTGAATTGCAGCGCGTCGCGCGCTATCGCTCGCTGTTTCTTCAGCGCATGTCACACGAACTGCGCACGCCGCTCACCTCGATGCTCGGTTTCGCAGAAATTCTTGTTGAGCAGGAAGGTTTGACCGACGCGCAACGCCGTTTCTGCGAGAGAATTCAATCTGCGGGTTTGCAGTTGCAGGCGAGCTTAAATCAACTCGTCGATCTCTCACGGCTCGAAGGTGGGCAGAGCGAGATTTTCCTGCATGAATTTTCTTTGCGTGAAATGCTGCGCGAGCTATGCGGGACGGTGGCGCGCTTGGCGCAAAAACAGGACGTGACGGTTGAATACACGGTCGAACCTGATGCGGGCGCGGTCGTCTCCGACGAAGGCAAACTCCGGCAAGTGCTCTACAATTTTCTCGCCTACGCGATCAGTCGCAGTCCGGCCGGAGGGCGCGTTGCGGTGAGCGCCGGGCGCGCGGCAGCGGAAGGGTTTTACCTCGAAGTGTCGGATGAAGGCGAACCGCTCGCCGACCCGACACACCTCTTTCAGCCGCAGGACGATTCAAACGTGACGAACGAGCGCGGCACTAACATGAACGAACTCGGTCTTGTGATCGCGTATCGCTTGACGGGCGTGCTAGGCGGCACGGTCGAACTCGGAGAAGCCCGACCGCTTTGCGGCCTCCGCATTCGCTTAAATCTTCCTTCAAGCCCTGTTGAATCTCCAATGGAGCGACCCGCAGGTATTATTCAAGATTGATCACTCTCATCCGCAACTTTCTTAATCTTTCGCTAAAAGCTTCTATCGCCCCGCGCTTTTATTCTTGTGTTATGATGCGACGTGGGTGAAGCAGAGGCTTTACGTCCTGACTGTTGCGCCCGCCTCCAGTGTCAGATTTTCTTTCCATTTTGACGGCGGCGCGCTGTCGGTTCCTTCCGAAGATTTAAATTATTCCGGCAAACTTCCGCGCCGCGCTCAGATTTCAAATTCGCTCATGGCTTCAACTTCTAATAAGAAACCAACGCATTCGCGCCTCGCTACGACGACAACCACGCCTACTGAGGAAGCGAAAGAGAACGGCGGCGCAGGTCACGCGCGCGCGCGAACCGAAAAGCACAACGGCAACGGCGCTGTTACAAGTTCGGTCGCGCAACTTGCGGCGATGCTGGCGAGCGGCAACCTCATCGTCGAATCGCACGAAGGTCTCGACTCTTCGCAGGCGAGTGATGAAGATCGTCGCTCGCTTGCGGGGCTTCATACCTTGGCGCGCAGTATGCGCCGCGCCGTCGGACGTTTGCAGCGTGCTGCCGATTCAATCGAATCAATCGCCGGGCGCGTGCTTGAAGGCGGACGCGTGCTTGCCCACGCTGTCGAAGATGAAGCTGCGTCGGTTGACCAAACCGTGAGTTCGATTGCGGAGATCAGTTCGTCGGCGAGCGCAGTCGCTGAGGCCGTCGGCGCGCTTTCAAATCTCGCGCAGACAACTTCCACATCATCGTTGGAGATGGCCGCTTCGATTGATGAAGTTTCGGCAAGCGCCGACGCCTTAAACGCTTTCGTTGAAGAGACGGCCGCGTCAATCGAGGAGATGGCGGCTTCGATTCGCAACGTCGCCGCTTCAACCGAATCCCTTTCTTCGGCGACCGATGAAACGGAACGCTCAATGCGCGCGATTGACCAATCAACGCAGCGCGTCGGGCTTGCCGTAGCAGAAACGGCCGCGCTCGCCGAAGAAGTGCAACGCTCGGCGGAAGTCGGTTCAGCAATCGTCCTTGACACGGCTGAATCAATGCGCGCCACGCGCCGCGGCACGGAAGAAGCATCCGAAACGATCTCGGCGCTCGGTGAACGATCTGAACGCATCGGGCAGATCACGCGCGTCATTGACGAGATCGCCGGGCGCACAAATCTGCTCGCC
>JACDAW010000445.1 GCA_013695245.1 Pyrinomonadaceae bacterium
TCAGACGACCGAAGACGCCGAGCATTACACCAACTTGCCGGTGCTCATCGCCCTGCCTGAACTACTGTCGGTGCGCGAGAAGCGGCGCGCGAAGGTGCGCCACGCGATGTTGGTCGCCGCCGGAATCGCGGTCACGATCCTGAGCATTCCGGCACTCGCGCTCGTCTTGCGCTATACGCACATCATGGATCGCTTGAGCGGCGTGAGCTAAGGAAACCCTTTGTGCGTTGTTCGATAATTTTAGAGAGGCAATAAAGAAGTGTACAAAGAGTTCTACGGATTAAAGGAACTGCCGTTCGCGCTGACGCCCGATCCGCGTTTCATCTACTTCACCCCGTCGCACACGGAGGCGATGTCGAATCTGCACTACGGCATTGAGAGTGGCAAAGGCCTCATCGTCGTCACGGGCGAAGTCGGAACGGGCAAGACAACGATCTTGCGCTGGATGATGCAGCGACTCGACCGCACGGTTTTAGTCGCCTACGTCTTCAACCCGCGCCTGACCGTGCCGGAGTTTTACCAATACATCACGACGCTTTTCGAGATCAAAAACTGGGAAAACAAATCCGACTTGCTCCTCGAACTTGGGCGCACGCTTGAATCGCGCCACGCGCGGGGACTGCGCACCGTGCTGATCATTGACGAGGCACACGGGCTTTCGCATCACGTTTTGGAAGAGATTCGGTTGCTTTCAAATTTTGAATCCGACACGGCGAAGCAGTTACAAATTGTGCTCACGGGTCAACCTGAGATGCGCGAGGTCTTAAACGATCCCGCCTTGCGTCAACTGAAGCAGCGCGTCGCTTTGCGTTGCGA
Organism: Pyrinomonadaceae bacterium; assembly: GCA_013695245.1. Classification (GTDB taxonomy): domain Bacteria; phylum Acidobacteriota; class Blastocatellia; order Pyrinomonadales; family Pyrinomonadaceae; genus JACCYN01. Next base: position 817 of record JACDAW010000445.1, read on the forward strand.
GATCGATCCGCTTCCGAACGTTGAGGAAACGAATCGCTACGTGATCTCGCGCCTGTTGGTTGCGGGCGCAGAGCGCACCGACATCTTTTCGCCAGCAGCGATTGACTTTATCTTTCGCTCGTCCGAAGGCATCCCGCGCAACATCAACAAGCTTTGCGATAACGCTCTGCTTGCCGGTTTTGCGTCAGGAACTTCTGTCATCGGACGCGAGATCATCGAAGAGATTGCGGAAACCTTCGATATGTTGCCGCGCGGCATGAGTCGGGACGGTGGGTCGTCGAATACTGAGTATGAAACTCCGGCGCGCATTTTCACCCAAGCGGGTCGCGCCGAGTTATGGGCGGCCGGGACGGGCAGTAATAGTAGTAGCAGTGGCAGCAAGACAGGTGCGGCGACGCAAACAAGCGTCGCTGAACTTCCCGCCGAGAGAAGTGAAGCTTCCAACGGAGAAGGAAGTCCTGTTCGCGCGCCTCACGCCGACGGCAATGGCTCTACTTTTCGCAGTTGGGATGAGATGGGAGATTAGTAAAGATGGGCAGAGTTTACGAAGCACTTAAACGCGCGGCGGAAAAAACGGACGCGGAACAGAACGGACGCAAAAAAAACGCGCCGCAAAACGGCACGGCCGTTGAAAGTTCGCTCCCTCCGCCTGACGCGAATGTCTTATCCGGCGCGCATGTCGCAACCGACTTAAGCGAGGGTTCACCTGCCGCCTCGAACGAGAAAGAAGCTTTTTATTCTTCTCCGGCGGTGAGCAGCGAGCAAGTCGAGCAGTTGCTGCAAAGCACCCGTCACACTCCACACTTTGCTGAGGGTAACAGCGCAGCATACAGTTCAGCGTTCAATGAGCGCACCGAATCATCGGCCGGGCCGGCACTCCCCGGCGGTAGAACTTCGCGTGCTGCTGGGGCAACTTTGGACGCTGTCCGCCCGACGCGCGCGGTGGAATTTCCGAGCTTGGAAATTTCATCCGCGCGCGTCGAGCCACGCCTCGTCGCCATCACCGATCCGCGCTCGCCCTATTGCGAACAGTTCCGCAGTTTGCGCACGCACGTTTTGCACGCCAGCGAACGCCGCCCGATGCAAGCCTTCGTCGTCACAAGCGCAGGAGTCGAAGAAGGTAAGACCATCACTTCGATCAACCTCGCGTGGCTGCTCGCGCAGACCGATGGTGTTCGCGCGCTTTTAATTGACGGCGATCTACGGCAGCCCTGCGCGGCCGATTACCTCGCGCTCGACGCGCCGACCGGCCTTTCCGAAGTGCTCGCGGGCGAAGCTGTGTTAAGCGAGAGCATAGTTCGCCTTGATCCGGCGGGATTATATCTGTTGCCGGGCGGCGCGGCGCGCGACGACGTGGCGGAAATTCTCTCAGGCCCGAAATTCAGCGCGCTCCTTGCCGAAGCGCGGCGCATGTTCGACTACATTATCATTGACGCCCCGCCGCTCGGCATCTTCACCGATGCGACCGTGTTGATTAATCGTACTGACGGCGCATTGCTTGTGGTGCGCGCTGGGAAAACCCGTTACGGCGTGCTCGACCGCTTGCTTGAACCGTTGCCGCAAGACAGAATTCTCGGAGTCGTCCTTAACGGTTCGCAGGAACAACTCGACGAAAGCAATTACTACTATCAACGTCGTTACCGGCGCGAGAAGGAAGCGAACGTTGTTAAAGAAGAGACGGTGGCAGAGGAGGTTGAAGTCTCTTGACTTCGAGGAGTCTCAAATTGCGCACCGCGCTACTCATCGCTGTCGAAAGCGCACTGCTTTACGGCTGCGTGGTGGCGGCTGCGTACTTGAGACTCGGCGCTAATGGCGCGTATGAGCAACTGAGCGGACATCACGGCTATTACAAAGCTGGCGTGGCGACGCTCTTTTGCATCGGCGCTTTCTACCTCTACGATCTTTATGATTTCGCACGGATGCACGACCGGCGCGAACTCGTGTTGCGACTCGCACAGGCGCTCGGCCTCGCGTGGGTCGCTTTAGCCTTTCTCTTCTACGCCGTGCCGCGTTTAGCTGTGGGACGCGGCGTGTCGCTCATCACGCTTCCGCTCGCTTCGTGTTGTATGCTCGCGTGGCGCGCGGGAGTCCACTGGTTGATGGGGCACCCGAACGTCGGCGAGCGCATTCTGATCGTTGGCTCCGGCGAATCGGCCGTTGAGATCGCGCGCGAAGCGTTGGAGCGACGCGACGCGGGCTATCGCGTCATCGGATTTGTTGACAACGACCCGGAACTCGTCGGGCGCAGTCTTATTAACCCGCGCGTGATCGGTTTAACTTCCGAACTCGAAGAGTTGACGAGGCGCGAGAAGATCGACCGCATCGTGGTTTCGATAGCTGAGCGGCGCGGGCAATTCCCGATCAATCAACTCCTCGACTTGAGTCTTTCCGGCAACGTCGTGATCGAAG